>JBGAWZ010000136.1:0-5502 GCA_044227335.1 Candidatus Zixiibacteriota bacterium
TCCATTTGCTTTCTTGACTTGTCGGCCCAGTTCCTTAAGCAAAAGTGGGTGCACAATCGTGTTGAGGCGAGTGCGATTTGTTTCAGTGCGAAAAGCTACACTGGCAAGCAAAAACCGGTCAATCTCTCCCGAATTGGACAAAATGTCCGGTCCGAAGGTAGCGACCAATTGTCGCTGTACACTTCGGTTGATTGTGACGACCTCGCGCCCGATCTTGTCGGCATCAATTACGATAGCTCCCAGCTTAGCCAGCATGGCCGCCACCGTACTCTTCCCCGATCCGATCGGGCCGGTCAATCCGATTAACATATTGAGTAATTTCGGAGTTGGGTGATGGCCGGGCAAGCGCAATTGTCAGAGAATACGGACCTGCAGAAAGACGGTCGCCTGATTATAGATATCCGAAGGAAACGCCAAATAGTATGCTCCTCCCATTGGTGGGATGGGAGAGCCAACCAGTACGTACGATCGGGCCGAATTGAATACTTTGCGCGCTCCCAAATCAACACTGAGCCAGCGGGTGGCCCGGAAACAGAAACCGCCGGAAAAAGCAAGCCCGGTCTTGTAGCTTCTGGAAGAAACCCGGCTAACCGTGTTGTTTGAGTCGCCGGAATAGTACAGAGTTTGTCCAATATACCAGGAGTAGTCAATCTCCACGGAGCCAAACGCGCCAAACCGTTGCAAGACCGTTTGTACTCTCGGGCCTATGGCTATGGATCCGATCGACAGGTGAGTAACATGGAAAGACGATTGTTCAGGTTGAACCGACACCCGCGTTTGAAGAAACAGCGGTCGCGCCACTCTGACTAGTGCGCCAAAGTCGACTACCGGAACATGGCCAAGCTCTTCATGATCAAATCGCCAGCCGATTGCAACGGTTCCTTGTACTCGTGGCTCTGTGTATTTGGGAGACTCGCTCCAGTCGGATTTGGCCGAATCTGCATGTCCAATAACCCAGCAAGAACTGAAAAGAATAACAGCCAAAGGTCTTAGCACTTGTCAACCTACCACACCGCGAGATGCTACTTCGCCTCGAGCCAGTTGTCGCCGACTCCCATGTCCGCGACCAGTGGCACCTTGAGTTTAATGACCTTCTCCATCCCTTGACGGACGATTGTTTTCACCTGATCGAGCTCCGGCCTATAGACGTCAAACACCAGCTCGTCGTGCACTTGCAGGACCATTTTTGTTTGAAATCCTTCAAGCCGGGCTTGAATTTGAATCATCGCCTTTTTGATAATATCTGCGGCCGTCCCCTGAATGGGAGTGTTGATCGCCGTTCTTTCGGCAAATTGCTGGACATTAAAGTTCCGGTCATTGATTTCCGGAAGATACCGCCGCCGGTTGAATAGCGTCGTCACATACCCGTTAGCCTTCGCGAATTTCTTGGTGCTATCGATATAGGTCTTGATTCCCGGATAGCGGGAGAAATACCGCTCAATGAACTCCTTGGCCTCGGCTACGTCCATCTCGGTCTGTTGCGACAACCCATAGGCTGAAACGCCGTAGATAATGGCAAAGTTGGCGGTCTTGGCCGCCCGTCGCATATCCGATGTCACCCCTGCAAGCTCAACGCCGTAGACCTCGGCCGCTGTGCGGGCATGGATATCCTCGCCTTCCCGGAACGCCTTGATCAGGACTGCGTCTTCGGCATAGTGCGCCAATATGCGTAACTCGATTTGTGAATAGTCGGCGGCCAGGAGGATGTGATCCGTGTCGCGCGGCACGAACGCCTTTCTGATCTGGCGTCCCTCGTCTGTCCGAATGGGAATATTCTGCAGGTTTGGATCGGTCGACGACAGCCGACCGGTGGCGGCAATTGTCTGGTTAAACGAAGTGTGCACTCGCCCCGTTTGCTTGTTGATCAACAAGGGCAAGGCATCGATATACGTCGACTTGAGCTTCGTCAACTGCCGGTAGTCCAGAATCAACTTTGGAAACGGGTGTAATTTCGCAAGTTCTTCAAGCACGCCCACATCGGTTGAGAATCCGGTCTTCTTGGCTGTCTTGCCCTTGGTGGGTAGCCCGAGTTTCTCAAACAGGATGTGTGACAGTTGCTGGGTTGAGTTGATATTGAACTCCATGCAGGCAACCGAGTATACTTGCCGCTGAAGTTCATCCATTCGCCCATCCATGTCGACTGATAATGTCCCCAAAAACTGGGCGTCGATCCGAACACCGGCCGCCTCCATTTGTGCCAGAACCCGAACTAACGGAAGTTCGATGTTATAGTATAGGTCGTTAAGCTCTAATTCATCAAGTTTCGGAGCGAGTTTCCCTCTTAGCCGGTAGGTGTAATCGGCATCTTCGGCGGCGTAGAATGTTGCCTTTTCAATCGGAACCGTATCAAATGTCCGCTGGTTTTTCCCCGAGCCAATCAGGTCAGTGATCGGTTGCATCCGGTAGTCGAAGTACTTGAGTGCCTGCGCATCAAGACTAATCTGGCGGCTCCCCGGATCAAGCGCATACGCCGCGATCATCGTATCGAATGAAATCGGGTTGATATCAATGCCAAGCTGGTTGAACAAGTGCCAGTCGTACTTGATGTTCTGGCCGATTTTCTGAACCTTTTCATTCTCCAGCAGTGGTTTCAAAATTGCCAGCGCTTGCTCTAAAGGTAGATTCCGATCTATATCCACCGAGTGCCCGACCGGCAGATAATATGCCTCCCCCGCTCGGTCGCAGAGTGAGACGCCGACTAACTTGGCGGTAAGGGCGTCAGTGGACGTCGTCTCCGTATCTACCGCGATTTCTTTTTTGTCCGAGAACTCCCTCACCAATTTTTTCAAGTGCTCAAGCGATGTGACGGTCCAGTATTTGGCGCTCGGCCCGGACGCGGGAAATAAAGTCGGGGCGGCAAGGGCGTCCCGGACGATTTCCTTAAGTAGAGTATTGAATTCCAAGTGTGAAAAGAGCTTTGCGACTGCTTGCGTATCGAGCGGTTGGCGCGCCAACTGGCTGATAGTTATGTCAACTGGGGCGTCGGCTTGAAGTGACACAAGCTCGCGTGAAAGTGTGGCTAGACTTGTATTTGCGGCGATCTTCTCGCGTACGCCTTTAGCGCTAATCTTGTCGCTGTTCGTCAATATCTTGTCAAGAGTTCCAAACTGGGCAAGCAATGCGTCGGCGGTCTTTGGGCCGATCCCAGGTACACCCGGAATGTTGTCCGAGCTGTCACCCATGAGTGCCAATTTGTCGACCACTTGCTCAGGACGAACTCCAAACTTGGCCAGGACTTCGTCCGATCGCATCTTCTCCCCTTTTGAGCCCCCAGATATGTGATAGATGCCGATTTGGTCGGTCACGAGCTGGAAATAATCTTTGTCGCCGGTCACACACCAGACCTCAAGCCCCTCTTTCGCGCCGCGGCGCGCGAGCGTGGCAATCAGGTCGTCGGCCTCAAATCCCGGCATTTCGACTTCGGCGATTTTCATCGTTTGCACTACTTCGCGAATACGCGGCAACTGAGCGACCAGTTCATCGGGCATCTTCGCTCGGTGCGATTTGTAGTCGGGGTATTTGTCGTGTCGGAAGGTCGGCTCTTTGGTATCATAGACGACCGCCAAGTAATCGGGGTTCTCGTCTTTGATGACTTTCCACACCGAATTTGCGAATCCGAAGACCGCCGAGGTGTTCTCCCCCTTTGAATTGATGAGCGGATTTCGGATAAATGCAAAGAACGCTCGGTAAAACAGGGCTGAACCGTCGAAAAGATATAGTGTCTTCCGCTCACTCATGATAGATACAACTTTCGATGGGCAATATACTCCGCGACTGAGGGCGGAACCAGTCTGTTCAGATCACTTTGTGAGATGCCCATCTCTATTTTGCGGCGTATCTCCGAGGATGACAGATCTACAAGGTCAATTGGAACTACCGCGATCCGCGAGCGATCGAGTGATTCGGGAATGTGTATTGGGTACCCCGGCCGGGCACCCACGAGAACTTTGGATATCTGGAGAATAGCATCAGGTCGATTCCAGGTATCCAGCACCTGGGCCTGGTCGGCGCCCACAATCAAATCGAAGGCAACATTGGGGTACTTCTGACCGAGAGATCGAAGGGTATCGATGGTGAATCCGGAGAGGTTTAGGTCGCGCTCAATTGATTCAGCAACGAATGTCTTATCAAGGTGAATTCCCAGACCAGTCATTGCATACCGATCTTCAAATGAGGAAAGGACTAACGCGTCACGGTGCGGCGGACTGGCGGCTGGAACAAATAGGACACCATCGAGCCCAAAGTGTGACTGCATCTGGCGGGCAAGATTGAGATGCCCGAAATGGATAGGATCGAAAGCCCCGCCCAGAATTCCCCAGTGCTGGCCCGGCTCAGGACTTGGTGTTCCCTGTCTTTGATTGTTCAGTATTCTTTTCCTTTGTTCTTGCCAGATACGAGTCGGCCTCTTTGACCCGATCATCGTTTGGGAAGCCGGATTTGAAACTCTGAAATTGTTCGGCGGCCTTGTTCATATCGCCGGCGTCAAAAGCGGCAACACTCCCCCGAAACGAGGCATCCGCGGCGCGGCGCTTGGCCTTCTCCAGCCACTCATGCTTTGGAAAGACCTTCGTAAATCCTTCGAATTTGTCGCGGGAAACATCATAGTGTTTCATCCGAAACTCCCCTTCGGCGATCATATAGAGTGACCTTGGGGCATACTCTGTGTCCAGGTAGTCGTCGACCACTTTCTGTAAATAGATATTGGCGGCGGTATACGACTCCACGCGAAAATAGACAATTGCCGACTGATAGTACTTGTGCGCCATGCGTGTTCTGGCATTTAGCAGGAGCGACTTGGCGTCTTCCAGGTACGGTGATTCGGGACGATCAGTTATAAAATCCTGGAGTTGTTCGATGGCCGGTTTGAGCTCAGTTTGGTCAAGGCCGAAGTGCTTTGGAGATGATTGAAAGGTGGCGGCCGCTTTCATAAACTGCGCGTGCTCAGCAAACGCCGATGACGGGTAATTAATGAGAAGGCGGTTAAATTCGGCAGTGGCCAGTTGATACTCGCCGTTGCCGAAATACGACATGCCGAGATAATACTGCGCGGTATCGACTATCGGATCACCGGCGTGAGCGTATACAAGATTTTGAAACAGTTCAATGGCTCGGTAGTACTTCTTGTGGTCATACTTGTCTTTCGCCATTGTGTATAGCTCGCCTGCAGACATGTTGGCAAGCTTTTGCGGTCCACCGCATCCGCTCAGCGCCACTGATAGCGCGACTGCTACAATAACAGAATGAAGTCCGGTTCGTCGGGTCACGCTTTGTATGTCTCCTTGAGCATGTTGTAGTTTTGATAGACTTTGTTCAAGTATGTCGTTGGCAGATGTTCCTTGTTTCTGATCATCGAACGAAGTCGGGTCTCACCCAGATTGTACGCCAACAGAGCTTTTTTGACATCTTTGAACTCAAGTAATTTTTCAAATAAATAGGCGGTACCTAGTCTAACATTCGCTTCCGGCTCATGAAGTGTGCTGAGCCCGTACCAGTCGACCCCTG
>JBGAWZ010000137.1:0-5490 GCA_044227335.1 Candidatus Zixiibacteriota bacterium
CGATGTCGATGATTCCGGCTCGGCGCGGAAACGCACGACCTGATTTTGACCCTTCGACAAGCTCAGGGTGAAGTCCAGTAGGTCGGGTTGACAAAGCCCGCCGACGGCGGGACGCAGTTTACCCGACATCCCCCTCATAATGACACTACGAGGAGTTCAATTTGCATCAGTGCCATATTTTTCAAGAGAACTTCTCAAACTTCAGGCTGAGCCTGTCGAAGCCTTTGTACTTTATTGAGAGGAATAAACCCTTCGACAAGCTCAGGGTGAAGTCTTGATGGTCCGATCTTTTGTAGGGCGACTTCGTCTTTGAAGTCGCCATTTTGCATTCATACAAAAGAAAGTGGCGGGTTCAAAGACGAACCCGCCCTACTAACCCTGAAATCTGCCAAAACACAAACGGGCCGCCTTGAGGGCGACCCGTTTCTTGGAATCAAATTTGAAACCAGAAAAATTATTTCTTTTTCGGTTTCTTTTTTTCCTTGGCCGGCTTGCTTTTGCCTTTCGCCATAACGTACCTCCTGATGTGGTTGAACACATTCCCTGTAGGAATGTCGTTATCGGCGCGCATTTGCGCACGACGGCTTTTAGTTTACCGAATTGTTAAAACATTATGCAACAGAAAAAGTTGCGCCTACCGCAGAATGACGATGTCGATCCGGCGGTTTTTCGCCCGTCCTTCCGGCGACTGGTTGCTCGCGACTGGTTTGTCGGCGCCGAATCCGGTCGCGTGAATCTGCTCGGCGCTCATCGACAGTGCCTGCCGCAGATACTGCATGACCGCGTACGCGCGCTTCTCCGAGAGTTGCATGTTGGCCATCGCCTCGCCGCGGTCGTCGGTGTGGCCTTCGACAACCAGCTTGTTACCGGGAAACATTTCGAGAATCGTTTTCACTTTTTCAAGGAGCGGCACCTGCTGATCGGTGATTTCCGCTTTACTGGCCGCGAACTGGAGACCGGGCAGACGCACAACCAAATCGTTGGTGGCGTTATAGAGGATTTCGCCTTCTGAGGGATTGAGCATTTTGCGGGCGTTGACAAGTTTTTCTTCCTGCTCTTTTTGGGCGGTCAACTCCGCGGTCGCCTCGTCGTGGGCTTTGGATAATTTCGCGAGCTTGGATTGCTCGGTGGCAATCGCCTGAGTGAGTCCCTGCTGTTGTGCGGCCAGGGTGAGCACCGCGCTGTCGATAGCGGCAAGCGTCGTCGCCGGATTGGCTGAAGCCGGCAGACTGAGCCGAGCCGCAATTGAACTGACCTGCGAGCTGATTCCGGAAAGAGAGTCGGAGACTTCGCGACTCCGCCTGTCAATGCTTGTGGCCAGAGCAGGGAGATTGTCCGATTCGGGCATCGCTTTAATGTAATCCGCCGTCACCTTCAGTTGTTTTGCCAGACCGGCTGACGATGTTTCCGACTGCTGAACATTTGATTGCAGGTTTTTGATATACAAAATGAGGCTGTCGGCGGCGGCCAGAGGCCCTTGATCAAACGGGAGTGTGCCGGCGCCTATCGTTGCGCCGATCCGGTCCATCTGGATTTCGTAGACCAGCATCAGTTTCTCCCAGGCCGCGTCATTGCGATTCAAACTCCGCACCGACTGCGCGATATTGGAAGCATGTCGGGCTTCATATTCAGATCGATCGGCTTCTTTTTTTGCCTCGGTGCGGTTGTACCGATCTTTGGTGAGAATATTGACTGCCTTTTGGTAGGCGGTTTTGGCGCGATCCAAGGTGGTTAGCGAATACTTGGTAGCTTCGTCTGTGACGGCTTTTTCCAGAAGCGATGCCGCAGTGCCGAGCATGTCTTTTTTGATTCCTTCGAGTTCGGCGGTGTCAAAGAGTGGAGATGATTTCGCGGCGTCTTTGAGCGCGCCTTTGACATCGCCCGACTCAACCTTTCGCGTGGCGACCATGAACTGTTCTTCGGCCTTGCCATACAACTCGGGGACGAGCATCGGTGCCTTGGCGTCCCGAGCTTTGTCGCGCGGCGGGAGGTATTCTTTGAGGGCGAGTTGGCAGACACCGGCCGCCTTGAAGGCATTCTCGACATACTCGCGAGCATCGGCGAGGTAGCCGTTGATCGACCGCGCGTCTTTTTTGAGTTCAACCGATTGTTTGGCATCGGCGAATTTGGCCGCGGCATTGGCGTATGCTTTCGGCGCGAAGACATCGGCCGATGTATTCTTGGCCGAGTCCATCAGCTTCGTGACTTGGTCGAGGTCGGTTTGGGCGACGGATGTTGGGTTTGTCCAGAGTATCAACCCCACGATGGCTGATGCGGTCAGCAGACAATTGCGTGCAGACATATCACAACTCCTTTTATGAATTATCTGAAGAAGGCGCGGTAGGCGCTGGACTGATGTAGCGCCGCATTGCCACGCTCGCCCAGTAATGCTACGGCATTCGCGGTCGTGCATCAACAAAAAAGCTACGTCCGCTTACCGCCTGGTCGCGAGGCGTTCACCTGAAGGTCGCAATGTCGCCGAGCGCTTTTTTCGAGATTATCGGGACTCTTGTCTCAGGCGACGGATACCCGACCACTAACAGCAGGAATGGCGATTCACTGCCGGGGCGTTTGAGCAGTTGGTTTAAGAATCGCATCGGGTGCGGCGTATGAGTCAGGCAACATAGCCCCGAGTGGTGTAGCGCGGCAATCAACATACCGGTGGCAATCCCCACCGATTCGTGAATGTAATAGTGGTTTTTTGTCTCACCGGATTCCTCAACGGTGTGCTTCTGGGTGAAAATCGCGATCAGATAGGGCGCCGCCTCAAGAAATGGCTTTTCCCAATTGGTTCCCAATGGCTCAAGCGCCGACAGCCACTGTGCCGATGCCCGGCGGGAGTAAAACTCGCGCTCCACTTCTTCGGCGGCGGACCGTATCTGCCTTTTGACTTCGGCGTCGGACACAACCACAAAGTGCCAGGGTTGCATATTTGCGCCCGAAGGCGCAGTCCCGGCCGCCAGGAGGCAGTTGTCGATCACCTCGCGCGGCACCGGGCGGTCCGCAAACTCACGAACCGACCGACGGCGCTTCAGCTCAGCATAGAAACCTTGCGACCGCAGTACCATCTCGTCGGGCGTGTATTCTCGATATTCACTTAAGGGAACAAATGCGTGTTCCGTCATGCTGTGCTCCTTTGCAAATTGGAGTTACAGATTGTCTGGTCTCTGGCCGCTCTATTTGATTACTAATTGTGTCTGTCTTTGCCCCAAAAACCGCGCGCCAGCTGGCGTGATGACGACATCTTCTTCCAACCCCACACACCCGATTCCGGGAATGAGAATCTCAAGCTCTAGCGTGAGGACATTTCCTTCTTCAAGCGGAATGTTGGGTGTGTTGCCGTACCGCTCCCACTGCGGGCCAAGGATCGCGCCGCCGTCGTGGACTGATCGCCCGAGCTGATGCCCCAGCGCATGCTGGTATTCTTCGTAGCCGTTATCGCGAAGAAGTTTTCGGGCGAGCGAATCGACCTCATGCCCCTTCACACCCGGTCTGCATGCACCGCCGGTCTCGGTGATGATATCGCGAACGCAGTTGAATGCGTCGATCAATGGGGCAGGCGGTTTTGATTCATTGCGCACCGGGAAATAGGCAAGCCGCTGGATATCCGAGCAGTAATCGTCTTTGAGAATGCCGAAATCGACATGCAGAAGATCGCCGGGAGCAAGAGTGGCTGTGGTCGGATGACCGTGGCCGGGATCAGATTTGTCGCCGGCATTGACAATGGTCGCAAACGAGGGCACTCCGCCGGTCTTTGCAATTTCGCTGTCGATCAGCTCTCCGATTTGAATTTCGGTCATGCCGACTTTGATATTCGGCAAGACGCAATCCCACACTTTCGACGCCGAAATAGCCGCCGATTCCAAGAGGGTCACTTCGGCCGGGAGTTTTCGGCTACGAATACGAGAGCAGATCGGCAACGATGAGATAACTCGGCCAACGTACGGCGTCCCTTTCAGGTAATCGCACAACTGTAGATACATGCCGTGGGTGAGACCGTCGGAGCCGGTATCATCAATGGAAAAATTCAGTGCAATCGATTTGGGATCAAGACGCATTATCAACTGACGAAAATCGGCGCCGACGCCCTGTGTGTAGGGAATCACTTTAGTGAAGTGCCCCGACTGAGAAAAAAGGGATTCATCAAAGTTCCCCACCAGCGCGATCGCTTCCCCTGTTTTGGTGAACACAAAAAACGACTGCCAGGTGACATTCTGGCCAATCAGTAGTGGCATAACTGGATCGGCCATCATCGACGTTTCACGCACGAAGATTACCCAGCAGTCGACATCGAATTCCCGAAGGAGACTGGTCGCCTGGTTGACCTTCTGCCTGATCAAATCCATTGATTACAGCTTTCTCTCAGCCGGGCCGTCGTACTCAAACGGCGGCGGGCCAAGCGGGCGCATCGGTTTTTCACGAGTCATCTCCTCGTAGGCGTGAGCTATAAGCCCCGGCACCCGCGAGATAATGAAAAACCCTTTGCCCAGCCGCCAATCGAATCCCATATCCGAGATGACCGCCGCAATGGCGCCGTCGACATTAATCGGAAGCGCTTTGCCGGTTCGCTTTTCGAACGCCTTCTCAAGCGCGCGGACTAACTCAATATGCGCGCCGGAGTACCCGTGTTTGGCGGCAATCTCAAACAGCTTATTGGTGCGCGGATCGACTTTGTGCAGACGGTGCCCCAGACCGGGCATCCGTTTGTTCTGCGCATTAAGCCAGTCGATCAACTTTTCGGCCACTTGCTCAGGGGTTTCGCCCTCGGCTCGCTTTTTCACAAAGTCCTGAAGGATTCGGGCCGACTGCTCAATCGCGCCGCCGTGGGTGTCTCCGATGACAAGCACACCGCCGGCAACGGCGGCATTGAGTGAGTTTCCACCCGAGAGGACTGTGCGGGCGCCGAGGACCGATGGCGGCGAGGCGCCGTGATCGATTGATGATACCAATATAGCATTCATCAGCGCCGCCTCGGCCGGAGTCGGGCGCTCTCCTTTGAGGATTAGATAGACCGCCTCAGCATACGAAAGATTCTGCATGATATCGGCGATAGCATACCCGCGGACATTAATTTTTCCCGGACCGATATCAGTAATTGCCGTTTTCCATTTTTCGTCGGACATTTTTCTTCTTATCTCCTTCACCGCACAATTTAGTTGTGCAGTGAGTCTTTGGGAACATTCATCCGCACAAAGCCAAGCCAAAGCGATTGCAGAGTGTCTACGGAGGTCATCAGTGTCTGCCTCACACAGACATCAAATGGCTGTGGGCAGATATACAAATCTCGGAGGGCTTGCGGACCGTATTGGCCAATGATAAAGGCGCAGAACGAGGCCGCCTCACCTGACTGATATCGCTCAAGATTGGAATTAGTCGAGGTATCGCGCGCCAGGCTGTCCAGCGGGATAAACGATTTCCCGTTCATATACCCGATTGTCGATTCGTGATACTTTTGTCCCGACAAATCAAAGAGCGAAATAAGGCCGTGCT
>JBGAWZ010000138.1:0-5482 GCA_044227335.1 Candidatus Zixiibacteriota bacterium
CCCACAGAAAAGAGAATCCTGATGCCTGAAACAGTCTATTTGCTCCTCGGCTCCAACCTCGGTGACCGGGAAAGAAATTTAGAAAACGCCCTCGCTATGCTTTCGGAGGTCGAAGGACTCGAAATCGTCGCAGTCTCTTCAATCTACGCCAGCGATCCGGTCGACATGGTCGGCGAGAATCCGCCATTTCTCAATCAGGTGGTCAAGGCCGACTATATGTTCAACGCGGTTGAGCTTTTGGATCACACCGAACGAATCGAACGTGAATTCGGCCGGACCGAAAAGGGTCTTCGCCGGGCCAGGACACTTGATATCGACATTCTCTTGTTCGGTCAGCGACAAATCCGTACCGACCGTCTGCTCGTGCCGCACCGCGAACTGACTCATCGTCCGTTTGCACTGGTACCACTGTTGGAAATCGATCCCGATCTGACCCACCCCGCCACCGGCAAGCCCCTATCTGGCCACTTAACCGGGAAAGCGCGCCAATCTGTAACGGTGTTCAAAGAGTATGTCGCAAGAAACGTCTGAACTCAATTACGTCGCGGTCGAGGGCGTTATCGGCGTCGGCAAATCCAGCTTTGCCAAACTACTGGCCGAGCGACTCGGCGCCGCTCTTATCAACGAAGAAGTCTTCGAAAATCCGTTTCTGGTCGACTTTTACAAAAATCGCACCCGCCATGCGCTGTCATGCCAATTGTACTTTCTGATCGCTCGTTTCCAACAACAACAGCAGTTGATGGTCCGTGATTTGTTCGCCCAAAAAGTTGTCGCCGATTATCTTTTTGCCAAAGATTCGATTTTTGCGTCTGTCAACTTATCAGACCGTGAACTTGCCCTGTATAACCGAATCGCTCCGGTTTTGGCGCGCGATATCCCCAAGCCCGATCTGGTGATCTATCTGCAGGCGTCATCCCATGTCTTGCTGGACCGGATCCGAAGCAGAAGCTTTTCTTTTGAAAAACCGATTGATCTGGAATATGTTGAGGGACTAAACAAGGCGTACGACTACTACTTCTTCCACTACACTGAAACCCCGCTCCTGGTAGTCAAAACCGACGACATCGACTTCGTGCATAATTCCGAGCATCTCGACGATCTGATCGAACAGTTGAAAAAACCAATTATCGGCAAAAAGTATTATGTCCCAGCCGGGGACCTGACTCGAAAGTAACGCCATGTCGGTCGTACACAAACGCAGAAAGACAACGATCAACACCATCCTGCAGAAAAAAGCGCAGGGTGACAAGATCACGGTCTTGACTGCCTATGACTACTTCATCGCCCGACTGATTGATCAAGCCGGCACCGACATTATTCTGGTCGGTGATTCGGCGGCTAATGTCATTCACGGATTCGGAACTACTATCCCTATCACCATGGATATCATGCTGGCCCACGCTTCCGCTGTTTCTCGCGGCACTGAAAAAGCGCTGGTAGTCGGCGACATGCCCTTTCTGTCGTACCAACCCGGTCCCGAGGTCGCAATTCTGAATGCCGGCCGATTCCTCAAAGAGTCGGGGGTCGAAGCGGTCAAGATGGAAGGTGGCCTGGAAATGGCGCATATCGTTCGCCGTGTTATCGAATGCGGTATTCCGGTGATGGGACATATCGGCTTGACCCCTCAGTCAATCCACCGATTCGGTGGACCAAAAGTCCAGGGGCGCGAAGAGAAGTCGCGGCAATATCTGCGCGAATCAGCCCTCGCCCTCGAAGATGCCGGCTGTTTTGCAATCGTTCTTGAATTGACCGAATCCACTATAGCCGCCGAGATAACCCGTTCGCTCAAAACTACCGCCACTATTGGAATCGGCGCAGGACCGGATTGCGACGGTCAGGTTTTGGTCACCAACGACATGCTCGGCCTGCGCGATCCGGGATTCAAACCGAAATTCTTGCGCGAATACGCCGACCTATCGCCTCTCATTTCCGACGCCGTCTCAAAATATCTCAGCGATGTCCGCTCTGGGAAGTACCCGAGCAAGGACGAGTCATTCTGAGCAATCTCCTCAGCACTAGTTGGTCGGGTTGGCAAGTTTCCGCGACAGCGGCAACGCCGACTACCCGACACCCTTTCGATCTAACGCAACAAGTCGATCACTGAGTGGTCGACTAACGGTACGCGAAGAAAACGGCCGCCCGGAATTCCGGAACGACCGTTTGTGTCTTATCTACTGTTGTCGGGACTCACGGCTGGCAGGGAACCAGCGGCGTCAGCGAGATATACAAGTGGTCTATCATCGCGGATAAATCAGAGATATCAATCAACCCGTCGCAGTCCAGGTCTCCGAGCGGCCAAATATTAGGCGCTCGCACGTTTAGACTTACGCCAATATGCGGAATAGAGACAGGTGCGGCCGGTGTTAATGATGTGAAATCAACCTGCGCACTGTGCGAGCCAATACCAACCGTCTCCGGGTTGACCTTAACCGGGACTGAACACGGCGTCCGGAATCCGGGTGCGCCTGTATCGACGATCGTCACCCATGGTTCTGACGCAATCAACCCAAATGAAATGGGCAATCCGCTCGATGTGAAATTGACGACAAATGAATCGGCCACCGGAAGACCGGCTATGGCGTTGAAATCAAGTGATCCGGGCGACACCTTTAGCGTCTCCGGAGGAAATTGAAAGTCGTAATACTGGATGACGGGTGTGAGTAGATCCGAGTTTATTTCGATTGACGGCTTCCACAGTTCGTTTCGATTCACTGCCACTGGCGCCACTGCACCGTCGCCGGCGGAGATGCGCTTGTATCGGAGGTAGGCAAGCGTCTTTGCGCCGGCCATAACATTTGTACTGTCATCGACCGAAGTTTCGCTGAAGAAGCCCTGGACGATTAGAACAATGGTGTCGCATGTCAAACATTGGTGATTGCCATCATAGTAAAAGTTCCCATAAATGTCCGCCGGGGCGGCTCCCTCATACCGAAAAATTCCATTGTCCGGCACGCCCGCCTTCAGCATTGGAACATATACGCCTTGGATATGAGGCTGGAAATTCGATCTCACCGGCAGGCGCACGCTGTCAATACCGTCGGGTAGTGATAATATGCGTGGAATGAAAATCGTGTCCGCCCCGGAAACGCCAAAACTGTAATTTCCGGTGATATTACAGGTCAACGTCCCCGGCGTCCCCAACCACATGTAATTCCCGAACATGACAAGATCAGCGACGGTCAGGTCTTCCCGATGGTCAACGTCGCCAATTGACCAGTTCTGCATCAACGGCGCCGTTCCGGAAGTGCGACCCATGAACGTCATCAGGTATACCCAGTCGGAAATGTTGGGCTGTATCCCCGAGTTGTTGACATCGCCACATTGTTGGGCGTTTGTCGGCAACGGAGCAAAAGCGAAGCAAATTAGGAAAAGAGAGGTTAGAGTATTGCGCATAGTACACTCCCCTTCCTACGGCTGGCAAGGCACCAGCGGCGACAGCGAAATGTAGAGGCGGTCGATGATCTTTGTCAGATCCGAAATATCAACTATCCCGTCGCAGTCGAGATCACCGAACGGATAGAGGTTTGGCGCCCGGACATGCATGGTCGCGTCGATTGCGGCTATCGTTGTCGGCGCAGTTGGCGACAGATTGGTGAAATGAATCTGCGTCGCATAGTCGCCGATTCCGGTCGCGACCGCCGTCGCCCTCACGACTACCGTGCACGGGGTCTTGAATCCAACTGCCCCCGTATCGACGATCGTAATCCACGGATCATCGGCCGCCAGTTCAAATGTGATCGGCAGTCCACTCGAAGTGAAGCTGACAGTGAAACTGTCAGTAGAGGCGTATCCGGCAACCGCATCAAACGCCATCGCGCTCGTCACTACTTTCAACGTCTCCGGCGGAAATGCGAAGTTGTAGTACCCAGTGAAGGGAATAAACAGATCTTCGTTCTTGATGACCGATGGTTTCCACAGACTCGATCTCTGTACCATGACCGGCGTGATTGATCCGACGCCCGGTGAGGTTCGGATATACCGAATACTCGTGAGCGATTTCCTGCCGGCCGCAACGCCTGTGGGCCAACCTGGCCAATCGGTCACCGCCCATGACAGACAGACTGTGTCCAACCCGGAATAATTTATCCAAGGTCCTCCGATGATCTGATTGCCCACATTGGAAATGATGCGATCAAACTTGAATTTGTCCGTAACTGCGTTGGACACCAGGAACGGCAGATAAACACCTCGGGAGTTCGTATCCAAATATGTCACTACCGGCATCAGCACCGTGTCAACACCGTCCGGAACCAACGGCATGTGCGGGAAGAACACCGAATCGATCGACGCGCCAAAAGTGTATGTGAGCCCCAAACCACACGTATTCGGCGGATACGGTATATCATACGGGCCGAATATGCTATGAATGATCATGACGGCGTCGCTGAATGTTATTCCGGCACGGCCATCGACATTCGCATCCGCCGGATTGGGCGGTTCGGGCGCATCCCCAGCCAAGTACGAGAATAGATAGGCGATATCACTTATGTCCACATCGCCGTCGCCGGTGACATCGCCACACACCGCCCCGACGGAACCGGCCATGCACAACAGCAAAGCCGCGATAAACACCAACTGAATCCACCGCATAGCAGTTACTCCCTTCTGCTCCGCCAGGATACGGTTCGCGCTCGGTTGATACATTCCCTTTCAACGGCGCGTCGTGAGAATCCGCATCCGAACGAGGGCATCTGTGTTCTGATATGGAAGTAATCTACAATCTGGTCCAATTTGATGCAACCTCAAAATGGCGCCAGCCCGCAAGATTGGCAGGTTAGGAACTGATGAGTCTACTGTGTGGGGATAGGACTAATAAAGTCCACTAAGATATAGTATGACCACCACTAACGTCACCGCACCGGCGCCAATGGCCGCCCATCCCCAGGATGGAATCGATTCGACGAATGACTTGGGCTTTTCCGGCGCTGGCACTACCACCGGCTTTCGATCCTTCTCGGCCAGATAGTTGTTCCAATCAGTCAGCATCTCTTCGCACGACGCATACCGATTGACCACTCTCTGCGCCAGCAGTTTTTCCATAATACCCACAACCGCGGCCGGAAGATACATCCGGACATCGTCCAGTTGTAACTTGTCATTGGCATCGAACTGCGGAGTACGCGCAGTAATCAACTGGTGTAAGATAACGCCGAGCGCGTAAATATCGCCGAGCTTGGATCGTTTGTGTTCCGGCGGAGCGTACCAGTTCTTCTTTCCCGAGTCCTGGTAGTGCGGCAGAAGTCCGAAGTCGCAGATTTTAATCTCATCACCCTCGGCAAAAAGCACATTCGACGGCCGCAGGTTGCCGTGGACCAGATTATTTTTGTGAGCGAAATCCAGCCCCTCGGCGATCTGCAGAACAATCTGCATTGCCTTTTCCCACTCGTATTTTCGCACCATACGCTCAGCCAGCGAGCCGCCCTGAGAGTAATCGGAGATGATGACTGTGCTCTTGGCATCCCCTCCTGAGCCGATGATATTC
>JBGAWZ010000139.1:0-5455 GCA_044227335.1 Candidatus Zixiibacteriota bacterium
CCATTTGCAGTATTTCTTTTCTGGCGAACCAGATTCGATGATCCACGCCTTCCCAATATTCCGTGGAACCGGCCGGCCTGGTTTGGGATCGGCTATCTCACGGCTCTGGCGCTCTGGTTTTTGATATCATACTTGCCGGCGCCGTCACAGGTCACCTCGTTTTTTCAGGAGAATACGATTGAACTTCACGGAACTCCCGGCGGATTGAAATCAATTGCCGATTTTGTCGAAAAACTGATGACGTTCGGATACGACACCGAATTGTTTCCGCGAATGGTAGTAATCGGAATATTGGGGGCGGTTTTCTGTGGCGCGGTGGCATACCAGTTGTGCCGGAAAGAGGCATATCGGGGAAGACTGAATTTCGGCAACGGCGGGTATCTGTTTGTCGCCGCGATGATGATTGCGTTTCACGGCTCACTGATGATCTGGAACTACCGGCCCCTCCGGTATCAGCTTATTTTGATCTACCCATTTTGCGCCGCCGCCGCAATTTTGCTGGCCCGTCTTTGGCAAGGGCTGACACCACCGCGCCGCGAGAAGATTCCAATCCTATTCTGGCCGCTCTGTGCCGGCATAGCTGTGATTCCGGCGTATCAGATATTCGCCGGCAGTTCAAAATTCATCACCGCCAACTGGTGGGCCGATGTTTCAAAGATCGCCGTGCCTTTGTCGGCGCCGCTCATCGCCGTTGTTGTCGGGCTTATGATTCTTGCGGCTAAGAACCGGCAGTATCGGACTGCCCGGACAGTCACACGCTCACTGGCGGTGCTTTTAACAATCGGGTCGATGTTCGGTAGTGTCATGGCCTATGGTTCATGGGCGATCCGCCCCACTCAGACGCTCCGTGATGTGAACCATGACCTGGCGATGGTGGTTGGTCCGGGCGCGCTGGTCACCGGGCCATATGCGCAATCGCTAACCCTTGAAAATGACTTGCCGACACTGATTCACATGTTCGGGACCGCCCACCCGGACTCGTCGTTTTTTCTGAAATTCCCGGTGACGCATCTGCTCTTGGACGACGGGAATATCGCGCGGATGTTCGAAGACTACCCGGCAGTTATGAAAACGCATGAGCATATTTTCACGTATTTTGTCGGGGAAAACAAGATTCGCCTTATCAACGTGGCCGCCTCAACGGGCAACCCGGTGACCGGCAATTATCAGATGACGGCGGTGGAACGGGGGGTGATAGGATTTCGCAACGACGACGGCGAGCTCGCTTGGCCGGCGATCAACGAATTTTCAGCTCAATACCCTCTCAATCTCGCGGGGAATCTCCTCCTGTTTGAAATGACCAACGTGACCGGCCAGTGGCAGAGGGCCGAGAATGCCCTGAAAAAAGCAATTGAGTTTTCGCCCACATCGTATGTTCTTAATGCTCGACTGGGAAGATTTTATCGCGACCGTGCCCGAGCGCTTGGAAGCAGTGAACTTCGGGAGCAAGCCGCCCGATATTATGAAAAGGCCGTTGACTTGGCCCCGACAGCGGAGCGAACGGTTGAAGAATACTTGAAATTCAAGGACGACCGCACATGGCAGAACAGCGTCGATACGGGTTTGTAGTCTCCACCATCGTCCCGGCCAAGGACGAGGAGGGGAATATCGACGAGTTTTGCCGTCAGTACGACGCCATGCTCAAATCGGCGCCGTTTGACGGCGAAGTCGTGTTCATCGACGATGGCTCCACCGACGGTACCCTTGAAAAGATCAAACAAAATGCCAAAAAATATTCGTTTGTCGCCTTCCGTTCGCATCAGCGGAATCGTGGTTTGACCGAGGCGCTCCAGACCGGCTTTGCCGCCGCGCGCGGGGATGTCTATGTCTTTTATCCAGCTGATTTGCAGTATTTGCCGGCTGATATTCCATCTTTAGTTGCGCCGATTGCGGAGGGGGCCGATATCAGCACTGGTTGGAAACAGGGAAAGTACACGAAGCGATTCGTTTCCCGAGTTTATAACGGTCTCTCTCGCCGGATTTTTGGGCTAAAAGTACACGACCTCAACTCAGTCAAGGCGTTTCGCCGTGAGGTCGTCGAGAATATTTTCTTAAGAGAAGATTGGCACCGGTATCTGGTGGTGCTGGCCGCAAATGAAGGGTACCGGGTCGAGGAAGTCAAAATTGCTCTGTACGAACGCAACTGGGGGAAGACCAAATTCTCGCTCTGGCGGATTCCGGTCGGCGTGCTCGATATGCTGGCGGTCAAGTTTCAGATTACATTCTTGCGGAAACCGCTGTTGTATTTCGGTGGCGCCGGAGTTATCTGTTTTGTCATCGCTTTTATGGTCGGGCTTTGGTCGCTCTACGAGCGCTTTGTTCTCGGTCAGGGCAACCGCCTTTGGCTCTTTCTGATTCTCTTTCTCACTGGCCTTGGGATGGGGCTCTTCATGATGGGATTTGTTGCCGAGGGCCAGACCGCGCTCAAAGAAGAAGTCACCGATCTTCGGCATAAAACCCAGCAACTCTTGCGCAATACGAAACAGCGCGAGCAGGCCGACTGAACAATCCCTGTCATGGAAGAAAGGTCGCAAGCGGCCCGTTGACGAGCCGGGCCGGTTGGCGTATCTTGACGCAACTGTTAGGGAGAAACAACGGCACACGATAACGAAAGCCCGGTCGAACGCATGAATCATACCCAGCGCGCCCTCATCATTTTTCCGACCTACAACGAAAAAGACAATATCGAGAAGATCGTGCATGCGGTTCTGCCGCTCGATCCGCGCATCAACGTACTAATTGTCGACGACAATTCCCCCGACGGCACCGGAGATATCGCCGACCGGCTGGCAAAGGCCGAGGCCAAAGTTAGTGTCCTCCATCGGGAGAAAAAAGAAGGGCTGGGCCGGGCGTATATCGCCGGATTCAAATGGGCGATTGAGCACGGCTTTGACTACATACTTGAGATGGACGCCGATTTTTCCCACGGCCCCGAGTTTCTGCGCGACTTTCTGCGCGAGATACAAAATTACGATGTGGTGATCGGCTCACGGTACATTACCGGAGTGAATGTCATCAATTGGCCGATGGCGCGCCTCCTCTTGTCCTACTACGCAAATGTCTACACGCGAATCGTAACCGGTCTGCCCCTGCGCGATGCCACCGGTGGGTTCAAGTGTTTCCGTCGCGAGGTTCTGCAGGCGATCAATCTGGACGCGGTCAAATCGTCGGGATATTCGTTCCAGATCGAAATGTCGATGCGGGCATGGAAGAAGGGATTTTCGATAAAAGAAATTCCAATCGTTTTTTACGAGCGCCGCGCCGGTTCCTCGAAAATGTCCAAACGGATCATGCGCGAGGCGATCTGGATGGTCTGGTCGCTCCGATTGCGATCGATCTTCGGCCGTCTGAAATAGACGGTGACTTGTGCCTACCGGTTGTTTTGATATTACCATCATCATTGTCACGTTCAACTCGGCCGCCACAATCGGCGACTGTTTGAGCAACATCCCCGAAGCGGCAAGTTCCCAATCGTATGAAATCATCGTGGTCGACAATGCTTCGACCGACGACACGCTAAAGACCGTCGAGTCGAATTGCCGCGACGCGATAGTGATCCGGAACACACGCAACGAGGGATTCGGCGCGGCCTGCAATAGAGGAGTGACTGAGGCACGCGGTGAGTACATACTTTTGGTCAATCCCGATGCGCGGCTCGATCCTGGATCAATTCCGGCATTGGTTGCAAAGGCGCGTCTGACTCCGAACTGTGGACTGGTAGTACCTCGCCTGCGATTTCCCAGCGGTGAATTTCAGCCGAGTTGCCGTCAACTGCCGACTATTGCAAACATGATCTTTTCGCGTGGTTCAGCTTTCACCCGGCTCTTTCAATCGGACCGGTCTCGCGGATCACGATATACGTTGCCGGATCTTGAAGTGACAACGGCAGTACCGGCCGTAGCGGCGACCGTCGCATTGATCAAGCGGGAGACGTACATTTCGCACAAGGGGTTCGATCCACGATTCTTCATGTATATGGAAGATACCGATCTGTGTGCCCGACTGGGGCAGAGCGGATTTGTGCATCTGTTCGTTCCGTGTGCAGGAGCTGTTCACCATTGGGGGAAGGGGAGTAGCGCCGGAAGCGTGGTGCGACTGGCGCGGCATCATTTGTCGGTCTGGAAGTATTTCCTCAAGCACTTCCCCAATGGATTTTCGGTGATCGTCCTGCCGTTTCTTCTTGTAGCCAACATGGTAATAGCACTGTTGCATTTGCTGATTCGGGGGAGGGAAAGTCGGTGACCAGACTTCTGCTCGCCCATGTGCTCATTGCGCTCGGTCTGGCGGCGATTGTTGTGCCGCTACTCATCCGAGCAGGCCACACATTTGGATTTTTGGACCAACCGGGACGGCACAAGCGTCACAAACAACCGGTCCCGTTTATGGGAGGAGTCGCGCTCTATGTTGTCTTTTGGGTGACCATTGTGATTCATGCGATGGTGGCGCAGGAGATGATATTTGGCGATCTCTCAACTATAGCGTGGATGTTAGCCGGCGCGACAGTGATCTTCGCCGTGGGATTCATCGATGATCTTCGCCCACTCTCGGCGCTCACCAAGTTATTAGCTCAGGCACTGGCCGGAGGAATGCTCGTTGCCGGTGGGTTGACGATTGACCCGATTTTTATTCCGTTCATTGGAAAGATATCGCTCGGCCCTTGGTCGGCGATCATCACCATGGTCTGGGTGATCGGGCTGACTAATGCGATAAACCTGATTGACGGCCTCGACGGCCTCGCCGCCGGGGTGTCGTTGATCGCGGCACTGACTCTGGCGGGGCTTGGTTTAGTGTATGCTTCCAATTCGGTCGTTGCAGTGGCCGCCATACTGTGCGGATTTCTGGTCATCTTTATCTTTTTCAATCGGTATCCCGCCAAGATTTTTCTGGGGGATTCCGGTTCGCTTCAATTGGGATATTACTTCGCGGTCGTATCACTGTTGGTGCCGTTCAAATCATTTACCGCCAGCGCCCTCTATTTGCCGCTCCTGACCCTTGGTGTGCCGATTCTTGAAACCGCCGTCTCGATCTTCAGGCGACTGGTCAGCGGCAAAGCGGTGATGGCGGCTGATCGTCGCCACCTGTTCCACTATCTAGCGCTAGCCGGACTGGCGCCCAACCAGGTTGTCTGGATATTCTGGGGGCTATCACTGGTTTTCGGGGCCACCACCTTTGCTATGTTTTTGTGGGACCGAGTGTTAGTGTCGATCCTGCTGGGGGTTTTTATGGTTGTTATTTTCGCCGCGTTTCTTATCTTTACGTCCAATCTGCGACGGGTGAGAAAGGAAGACCCCAAGGCCGAGTCATGAACTTTGTCTTGCCGGGTAATGCCACGATATGGCTGATGGATCGTATTTAGAATTCGAAAAGCCAATTGCCGAGTTGGAGAAGAAGATCTCCGACATGAAGGACTTCAGTGCCGGCAATATTGAGCTGTCTTCTGAAATTGCCTCGCTCC
>JBGAWZ010000140.1:0-5431 GCA_044227335.1 Candidatus Zixiibacteriota bacterium
GCCAGGGCTATCGAGGGCATATCAATCGCAGATAGTGGCGTTTTGATAGAAGCGGCTGTGGCTCGGGTTGTGGAAACAAAACTCCGTGATGCCGGCCACATAGAACGCTTCACGATTTCCAGCGCGAATCCTGATCGGCGAACAATCTTTCACTGGACAGCACCGGCCGAATTGGGTGACGAAAGCGCTGTTGCCGGAGAACCCGACACCAATCAAGTTGCGGCGTTGATCGGGTTGGTGGCAAATATGCCCCAGGGATACCAACTTCATCTTTCGGAATACGAATTGGCTCCGGTCTACATAGAGCGATTCGATCTGGCCAATCTTGGGCCGGTGGTCATCGCCGCCGAAGGGACTACTGGCGCAGTTGGCTCGTCCCGCGCCGACCTGAAAGATACCATTGTCCTGCTCTTTCTTGTATCCACACTCATTTCATTGCTGATCGTGTATCTTTTGTGGAAACGACTCCAGCAACCGCTTGAGCAGTTGACACAAATCGTGGAAGCCTCGGCCCGCGGTGATAACCCGCATTCGGTAGATGTGGCGGTTGAAGAAAAAGAAATAGCGCGGCTGGCCAACGGTCTTACCCAACTCGCGGACCATCAGCGACGCGATCACAAGGCGGCGCAAGTAGCGGGAGAGAGACTTGAAGAAGCGAGCACTGCATTGCGGGAGTCCCAGCATTTCCTTCAAACGATCATCGATCGCTCGCCGTCGGGGATGATTGTCACGGATTCCGGCGGAAAGATTGCGATCCTAAATCATGCCGCGGCAAAGGAATTTGGATATTCCCCGGCCGAGACAATTGGCAAAAGCGTCGAGTCACTTTTTGTCGCCCCAGCCGAATCGACTGGTGCCAGCGGCGAACAGTCGGGTTTCGAGACGGTGTGCTGGCGGCGCGACGGCGAGTCGTTCCCGGCATACATAGTTTCGGCCTCGGTGGAGACCGCCGGGGAGGGGCAGGGCGCTCGTGTGTATATTCTGCGCGACATCGTAGAAAGTCGGGGGTATCAGGATATGATGGTTCGCCTTGACCGAAACGCCGCCCGCGGAGCGATGGCGGCCGATATCGGCCACGAAATCAATAATTTCCTCGCGGTGGTTTTGGGTAATCTGGAACTTCTGCCACGCGCCTTTGCCAAGGGGGACGAACCGGGGATCAAGAAGAAACTTGAGACGATGAAGGCGAATGTCGAAAAAATCGCCCGGTTCGCTGACGGCCTCATGGTCGAAAGCGCCAACGACGAGTTGCAGTCTGTCTCGATGAGCGTTAATCAGATTGTTGAAAATGTAATCTCGTTTTTGAGATACCAGAATCGTTTCGATGGTGTCGACTGGGTGGTACAGCTACGGCCTGATCTTCCGATGGCGGAAATTGACGACGCCCGCGTCCAGCAGGTGCTGGTCAATCTTCTTTACAACGCCGCTGAGGCGGTCGGTGAGATCGAAGGGAATCATGTCCTGACCGTTACCACTCGTCCCGGAATCCACGGTCAGACGCCGGTCGTCCATGTGGATGTAATCGACAACGGCCCAGGAGTCCAAAAAGATAAAGAGACGCTTTTGTTCCGATCTCGGTTTACTACAAAGCAGAAAGGTCACGGCTTCGGGCTGATGACTTGTCGCAAGCTGGTTGAACAGCACGGTGGCTGGATCGGTTATCAATATGACAATGGTGCGCATTTCTGGTTTGAGTTGCCGCTGGAATCTGTCACCGCTACGACGAGTTCTCCCACTACCCGGGCCGAGCTGGTGGTCTGAGTTTTCAATTGCCGCTCCCCATGCGGAGCGTTAGTTTCCCATCATGTCTGACCAAGGGAAGTTGCGGCCACGCAGTGGCTACACCTGGTGGGTGCTTGCAGTTGCTGCCGGAGTAGTGTTGCTCGTTACCGCTGTTGGAATATTCAAGAGCAGAAACGACAGTTATGGATTGCTGGTTCAGCAGGGATCGGTGTTCACCGAGGCACTCGCAGTTGCCTGCCAAAACACGGTGGTGGCTGAATCATATTATGATCGATTGGCGGCCGATCACTATCAGGACCTGGCCGACGATTTATCGGCCGGAGATGCACGCCGCCTTACCGCCGAACAGCTGACTTCGTTTGTGCGCGACCGCGGTTTGCTCGGGGCGTATGTCTACGATTCCTCAGGGCACATCCTGCTTTCCGATATTGCCCAGGGGCCGGTGATTCGTCCGCCGGCTGAAATAGAAGCGGCTGTTCATAAATTGGTGTCAGACTTTGCGACGCGTTCCACCATCGTGTATCGCGAGGATACGGTGTCGGGGCTCAAACTCCATTATTTCATCGAAGTCACCAATCAATTGGATAGAGTGATTGTCTTAGCGGTCGATGCGTCGCTGTACGATGACGCCAAGTCGCGCACCGGAATCGGCGTGTTGGCACAACAGATGGCTTCCGAGCCGGGCATAGAATATATCGTGTATCAGTCCACCGACGGAATAGTCGTTTCATCGCGCGCAAGCGGTGGATTCGAGGCGATTGAATCAGATGAGTTTCTTACAGATGCTTTGGAAAGCGATTCAATCATTTCACGTCGTATGGACTGGAACGGAAAAGAAATACTTGAGTTGGTTCGGCCGTTCTCAACAAGGAAATACCCTTTCGGATTACTTCGGGTCGGTGTGTCACTTGATCGTTTTCTGGTTGTCTCGCGGCAGTTTGACCAATTGATGATTGTCCTCGCGCTGGCGTTGCTCGGGGTCACAGCGGTCAGCGGTTTGTATTTGTCGGGGCGGCGAGAGCGTGAAGAATTGCGAAAGGATATCACAAATATCCGATCGGTCACCGACCAGATATTTGCGGAGCTTTCCACCGGTGTCATGGTGATCGACCAGAGTGGCAAAGTGCAAATGGCCAATGCATCTATTGAGAAGATGCTGGGTGTACCTGTGGCCGACAGGCGTGTGGAAGAGCTTGGGCCGAACCTACCCAAGACACTTTCGGAAATGCTTACGAATGACAGTACGATAGAAGAATCAGAGGTGTCAATCGGTGGTGCGGGGCGCGAGCGGGTGTTGCTTGTTGGGCGATCACGAATACAGCCATCGGGCCGAGAATCGGGAGGTGTCGTGCTTGTGGCCACCGATATTACACAGTTGCGGGAATATCAGATTGCCGCGGCGCGAAAAGAACGGCTCTCAGAAATGGGACATCTGGCGGCGGCGGTGGCTCACGAAATCCGCAATCCGCTCAATGCGATTTCAATCGCGGCCCAGCGATTGGAAAGCGAATTCGCTCCGGCTGATCGCAGTGCAGAGTTTGCGGGAATGACGACGCAAATTCGCGCCGAGACTAAGCGGCTCAACGAAATCATCACTCGTTTTCTGTCACTGTCGCGGGCGGAAAGCCCGGCAAGCGTTACAACTGATCTGGGTAAAGGAATTGAATCCTTGGTGGAGCTAGTCGGTGGAGAGGCGAAGGCCCTCGGAATCCGGGTCGAGACAAGTTGCACTCCCGGCCTGAGCGTTGGTGTGAGCGAGAGTCGCCTTAAGGAAATTCTGTTGAATCTATTCAACAATGCCAAGGAGGCGATCGTGTCGCACGATGGGGGAGCGAGGATCATCCGGTTGACGGGCCGGGCACAAGGCGCCGTCGTCCGGCTGGTTGTCGCTGATTCAGGGCCGGGAATTCCTGCAGAAAAGCGTTCTTCGGTGCTGGCGCCATATTTCACGACTAAAGAAGCCGGGACCGGAATTGGTTTATCGGCAGTTCATCAGATTGTCGAAAGCGCGGGTGGGCGACTTTCTATAGGGGAGAGCGATTTGGGTGGGGCGGAAATTCAAATCGAATTCCCGGTAGCGGCTAACTGACACAAACAAAAGAGGCGACCGGGTTCGGTCGCCTCGTCGGAACTATTTCCAGAAACAAGATTCGGTCTTTACGCCTGTTTTTTCATCCAAGCGGTGCTGACTGATTTCGGACGGGTGATCGGGGTTCCGACCGCACGATTCAGCACGAGCTGGGCGAGCATTCCCATCGCACGAGAGACTGAGAAGAGCACAGTATAGTACTCGAACTCCTTCAGGCCGTAGTGATAGAGAATGGCGCCGGAGCCGGCGTCGACATTCGGCCACGGATCTTTGGCCTTGCCGTGTTCCTGCAAGACTTTCGGAACCGTATTGAAGACGCGGTCGACGGTAATAAACGCCGGGTCGTCTTTGAGATATTGTCGACCGAATTCACGGAAGGCCTCAAATCGAGGATCAGTGATGCGAAGAACGGCGTGGCCGTAACCGGGGACCACTTTTCCGCCTTTGAGCGTTTCCCATGCGTAGTCGTAGATTTCTTTCTCGGTGGGAGCACCTTTGAATTTCTTAATAGTGTCCAGAATCCAGCCGAGACATTCCTGATTGGCAAGTCCGTGCAGGGGACCGGCCAAGCCGTTCAGGCCGGCCGAAACGGCATAGTACGGATCGGACAGGGCCGAACCGACCGTGTGGCAGGTGAAGGCCGAGACATTGCCCCCCTCGTGATCAGAATGAAGAACGAGGTAGAGGCGCATCATCTTGGAAGTCTCACCCTTGACATCTTTCAGACCAAGCATACGAACATAATCGGCCGACCAGTCACGGGTTTTCGACGGACCCGTGATCGGGCCCTTCTTGTATTTCATCTTGTAAATGCCGGCCGCGATTGTATGGATCGTACCGAGAATGCGCATGGCATCGGCCAGGGCGTGAATCCAGTAGTCGGTCTTCGGCATGCCTTCGTCGTATTTCTTGCGGAAGATCGATTCATTTTCCATCGCGAGGATAGCGGTGTCGAGCATGGCCATCGGGTGCGAGGTTTTCGGCATTGCCTTGAGGACTTTCCAGACATACGGCGGCACTTTGCCGTTGGCTTTCAGTTCTTTTTGGAATAGCGCCAGTTCGTCGGCGGAAGGAAGTTCGCCGGTGATCAACAGCCAGAAGATCTCCTCGGGCAGACGGTCTTTCAGTTCCATGATCGGGCGACCACGAATGATGAGGCCGGTATCGGGTTCCACGACCGACGTGTCGCAGACGAGACCTTTGACGCCACGCATACCGCCGAACGCCTGTTCCATCGTGACCTGCGATATGACTTTATCGCTCTTGGCCAGCGCGGCGCGTTCCTGACGCAGTGCGGGGATCATCTCGGCCAGTTTCTCTTTGAGTGTCTTGGCCATCTTTGCAACTCCTTGCGCGCACTAATGAGGCGCGGTTGTTTTATTTCTTACGATGTGAAATCTTTCACATTTGCTGGCGCAATATAGAATTGAGTGTTCACTCTGTCAAGAAATAGCTGGAAGGTACGAAATGGTGTTATCTACTTATAGCACAACAGGTTGATGTTGCCCGGGGGCGCTTCGAAACAGGTTTTAGGTCAAAAATTTTGAATACTTGGAAGAACCAAGCCCGGCAAAGTCGAGTGTTTCTAAAGAGGCGTAT
>JBGAWZ010000141.1:0-5428 GCA_044227335.1 Candidatus Zixiibacteriota bacterium
CCAGATAGAGGACCATGACAATGCCAGTCTCGGTGGCCAGTCCGATGAGCGCGATGATTCCTACCCAGGTGGCGGTCGAAAAATTGTATCCTAAGAAGTACATCAGCCAGATACTTCCAACCAATGCGAACGGCACTGAGCAAAGAACAATCAGCGTTTCCGTGAGATTCTTGAAATTCAGGTAAAGAAGAATCAACACAAGTACCAGTGCAAGCGGCACCGCCACTTTCATCCGTCGCGACATCTCTTCCAGTTGTTCGTATTGACCGGTCCAAGTGAGATGGTATCCCGACGGAATAGAGATCTCGTCTCGCACTATCTGCTTTGCCTCCTCGACATACCCGCCGATATCGCGCTTGGTTTGGTCAATATCCACAAAGACATACCCAACCAGCAGTCCGGCCTCGTCTTTGATCATCGGGGGACCGGTGACGATCTTCACATCAGCGATCTGACCAAGTGGAATCGACGCTCGCCCTTCGGGGAGATCGCGCGACGGCGAATACGATCGGGTCGGCGCTGAACTCGGCATTGCGGCTGGACTATTCATCTTATCACTAGTTGCAGGAGCGGGAGGTTGACCTGCTGTGGACATAGAGCCGGGCATCGCCGTCGAACTGGCCGAAGATGATCCACCGCCGATCGGGATCAACACCTCTTTGATTCTGTCGACACTTTCACGCAATTCGCGTGGATACCGGACGTTGATCGTAAATCGGTTGCGTCCCTCGATAGTGACATCAACTGGTGTGCCACCAATGGCTGTCTCAATGACACCCTGAACGTCGGCGATGGTCAGTCCGAACCGCGCTATGGCGTCACGGTCGGGAATGATGTCGACATAGTATCCGCCGATGTTGCGCTCGGAAAAGACCGAACGAGTTCCCGGTATTTTTGTGAGAGATCGCTCCAGGTCCGAGCCTATCCGTTCGATTTCGTCAAGATCATGGCCGAATACTTTCACGCCTATCGGCGTACGGATGCCGGTGGAGAGCATGTCGATGCGGGTTTTGATCGGCATAGTCCAGGCGTTGGTCCATCCGGGGAACTGCATCGCCGAATCGAATTGCCGGACCAATTCTTCCCAGGTGATGGTCCGCTCTTCGGGCCACACCAAACTGAATGGAGATTTCAGGAAACCGGGCGCCCAGCCAGAGTACCAACGCTCGACTTTGACACTCCGCCACTCTGAATTCGGTTTGAGCTGAACGACCGTCTCAATCATCGAGAGCGGCGCCGGATCAGTCGGCGTTTCGGCACGACCGGCCTTGCCGTAGACTGATACCACTTCCGGAAACGATTTGATGATCTTGTCCTGTGCCACGAGCGATTGACGGGCTTGTTCGGCACTGATATTCGGCATGGTGGTGGGCATGTACAAAACGTCGCCTTCGTTGAGCGGCGGCATGAACTCTGTGCCGATCTTGGGAATCATCGGAATAGTGGCGACAATTGCCAAGAGGCCAATGGCGATAGTCGATTTTGGATTGCGAAGCGCCACATAGACAAACGGCTTGTATATTGCTATGAGAAACTTGGAAACCGGGTGCTCCGATTCGTGCTTGATCTTTCC
The DNA here is from genome assembly GCA_044227335.1 of Candidatus Zixiibacteriota bacterium. Lineage (GTDB taxonomy): Bacteria > Zixibacteria > MSB-5A5 > GN15 > FEB-12 > JACRAV01. The sequence continues at coordinate 1,574 of JBGAWZ010000141.1, forward strand.
GCGCACGAGAATAGTCATCAGCGCCGGTGCCAAGGTTATCGCCAGCACCGCCGCGAAAAACATTGCGAATGTCTTGGTGTAGGCCAGCGGCGAAAAGAGTCGGCCGCCCTGACCGGTTAAGGCAAAAATTGGCAAGAATGAGACCGTGATAATCAAGAGCGAGTAGAAAATCGCGGGGCCAACTTCCTGAATAGCAGATATGACCAACTCTTTGTGACTCTCCCCTGCCCGCTTGTTCTCCAGTCGCTTGTGGGTATTTTCCACTAATACAATTGAGGCATCGACCATTGCACCGATGGCAATGGCGATTCCGCCCAGACTCATGATGTTTGAGCTTATCCCCAGATAATGCATGGGAATGAAGGCCAGCCCGACGGCAATCGGGAGCGTGATAATCGGCACCAACGCAGATCCAAAGTGCAGAAGAAAGAGTAGTATGACAAGCGCGACCACGATCATCTCTTCAATTAGTGATTGGCGCAAAGTTGCGATAGCGCGGGTGATCAGATTGCTTCGGTCGTAGACAGTCTTGACAGTCACCCCGGCAGGCAACGACGATTCAATCTCGGCCAGCTTTGCTTTGACTCTTTTGATGACGTCGAGCGCATTTTCCCCCTGGCGCATAATGACAATTCCACCGACTGCTTCCCCCTCGCCGTCGAGATCGGTCAATCCTCTTCTGATATCCGGTCCGAACGAAATATTCGCTACGCTCCCCAATAAGATGGGTGTTCCCGACGGAGAATTGCCCAAACTGATGGCGCGGAGAGCCTCCAAATCCTGAATATATCCGCGGCCACGCACAAAGTATTCGCGACCGGATTGTTCGATGACTCGCGCACCAACCTCGCTGTTACTGTTGCGAATAGCAGTGGTGACATCGGCTGTAGAAAGCCCGTACGCCTTCAATTTGAGCGGATCGACCTCAACCTGATACTGCTTTTGAAAGCCGCCGACACTGGCAACGCCGGAAACGCCCGGCACAGATGCCAGTGAGTATTGCAGATTGAAGTCCTGATACGCGCGTAGATCGGCCGGTGAGTTTTCCCCGCCCGTATCAACCAGTGCGTATTGAAATACCCAGCCAACCGAGGACGCATCCGGGCCAATCGTCGGCGCAACACCGGGGGGAAGTTTCGATGCAAATTGCTGAGTGTATTCAAGCACCCGACTGCGCGCCCAATACAAATCGGTTCCGTCCTCAAAGATGACATAGACAAACGACATGCCGAGCATCGAGTACCCGCGCACCGCTTTCACTTTGGGCGCGGATAAAAGCGACGTGACAATTGGATAGGTGATCTGGTCTTCGATCAAATCGGGACTCCGCCCCATCCATTCGGAATAGAGAATGACCTGTACATCGGATAAATCCGGAATGGCGTCGAGCGCGACATTCTGAATCGAATACCATGAACCGAGCGCCGCCAGAAGAGTCGCTATGATGACGACCGTGCGGTTGCGCGCCGAAAAATCGATAATTGCTCGGACCACTTTGTGACTCGCTTAGTGCTTATGTTCGGCTGGTGCCTGAGTTGACATGCCGGTGATAGCCGCTTTGAGCCGGCTTTCCGAATCGATCAGAAAACTGGCATTGGTTACGACTGTCTCACCGGCGGTGACACCTGAGACAATTTCAATTCGGTCGGTTCCGCGACGGCCAACTGTCACTGTCCGCGGCACAAAGTGGGTGGAGTCGATTACGACAAAGACATACTTGGTCTCGCCGCCGTCGAGCAGGGCGTTTTCGGGGATAGTGACAGCGGAAGTCCCCGGTTCCTCCAATGTCACAGTTGCGTACATACCGGGGCGGAGCGATCGCGCCCCCGAGGTAACCTCAAGGCGGATTTTGCCGGTGCGGGTCTTTTCAGAGACAGTCGGATATATATACGCCACTCGGGCGCTGATATTATCAGAGGTAGTCGATTCGGTGGTGACTCTTGCACTTTGTCCAACGCGGATACCGGCCATTTCGGGTGCGTACGTTTCCGCGATCAACCAGACAGCGCTCTGATCGGCGATGGAATAGAGGGTCGCATCCGGACCCGCGTACTGTCCATCGTTGATTGATTTTTCATAGATATATCCGTCGACCGGAGAGCGCACGATCAGTTCGGCGAGCGGGGCACCCGCACTATCAATTCCGGATACGTCATTGGGTTGGAGACCGAAGAAATACAAGCGATACCGCGAGGCCTCGACCAGTTCTTTCTTAAGTCGCGTCGCCGCGGTATCCCCGCTCGCGCTCGCGAGCGACTTGCGGGCCAGGATGTATTCTTGTGACGCGGCGAAAAGTTCCTGACTGTACATGACAAGAAGCGGGTCACCGGATTTCACGCTCGCGCCGGTTTCGACTACAAGGGCCTTGGTCACCCATCCGCCGGCCCGCAGATGAATATGCACAAGCTTGGTTTCATCGACCGTAACAAATCCGGTCAATCGCTTAGACTGCCCGATGGATTTCACTTCCGCAACCGCAGTTTGCAGGCCGATCATCTTCAGCCGCGTTGGCTCAATGGTAACCGGCACGAGACCCTGCACTGTGCTCTTCTGTTCCATTGCGGATGTGGCCTGCTTATCGCCCGGTACCAGTTCCAGATCCATTCCGCATTTGGGACACTCTCCCGGCGTGTCGGAGATTATCTCCGGATCCATCGGGCAAGTGTACTGGCCCGGTTTGGCAACAGACGTAGAGACTTGAGCAGACGATTCGGCGGGAACCTGCACCAAAAACATGTTGCACTTGGGGCATCGGCCCGCGCTATCGGAAACGACCTCAGGGTGCATCGGGCACGTGTACTGGCCCGGTTTAGCCTTGGTGATTGACGAGTCGCTTTTCGCTGGAGCAACATCCGCCGACTTTTCGCCACCGCCGATTGCCACCAGCGACATGCCGCAGATCGGGCAATCGCCCGGTTGGCTGGTGATGTATGTCGGGTGCATGGGGCAGTGGTACTGCGCTGTCCCGGCCGAGGTCGATTGTGCGAACGGCGAGAGTCCAATGACTCCGAGTAGCATAACAAGTGCAAAAATCGCCATGCCACCCAGGATACACCACCGTACGATGGCCATCGCGTGCGTAAGCGGCGGAGCCGATTCGACACCTTCGGGCATGTGATCATGATCGTCAAGGTGAACTGGTTCGCTACTCATATTATCACTCCGTTAGTTTTCAGTACTGGCGGACAGAAAATCGGCCGGATTGGTTGTGAACATCAAGACTCCATCAAGCGTAGTCGCCAGGTCAAGACGCAGTTGTATCAGCTCTATCCGATCGTCAATAGGCGGCATGGCAAACATTAGCAATTCCCCAAGCGTCAACCGTCCAACCTTGTACGATGCCAAAGCTCCCTGATATGATTGATCGGAGGCCGGAATCACATCACGTTCGTACCCCGCGATGGATTGTTGCAGACGCGTCGCTTTTGCGTGGAGGGATTTCAACTCGGCGGAAATTTCGCGCTGGCGTTGAGTCAGTTCGGCGGTAGCGGAGAGACCCATCGCTTGCATCGAGCGGGCCATGTTGCCATCCCTCTTGCCGGCGAAAATAGGAAGCGATATCCCGGCACCGAACGAGACCATGTCGTCGCGTTTTTCTGTACCGCCGTGCGTAGCAGGGCCGTCGCGCCGGACTCCGTACGAGGCCGACAGAGTGAGCATCGGCCAGCGCATGCGACGAGCAGAGGCCGCTCCTAGATTACTCGCCTCGCGTTGGGCGGCCAGTTTTTTCAGTTCGGGATAATTCCGCTCTGCGAGCGCCATCCAAACTGAATCGGAGATCGTCACGGCAACGCTTGAGTCCAAAGCGACGGCCGCTGTTTCGTCGATTATGAGTCCACTCAGCGCTGACAGTTC
>JBGAWZ010000142.1:0-5403 GCA_044227335.1 Candidatus Zixiibacteriota bacterium
GCGAATACTACTCGTCTTCTGCGGATTCGCTTTGTATGTAACCGTGATTGGCGGTGACGTGCTCAAGGTTCACCGCTTCTATGTTCCGTTAGCCGGGGTGAGTGCTTTGCTTTTGGCCGGTGCCGTGTGGGGAGTAGTTAGCAAGTGGCGGACAATTGTGCAGACTTCGGCTCTGATCGTCTTTGCAACGGCCACAGTGCCGCTGACATATTGGTTGCCGTCGAAGTATGTGAGATCCTACAATGAATCGGAAAAGGGGCTGGTGTACAATCAGGCATTCCTGGGGCGGGCGATCAAGATGGCCGATGCCTCAGATTTTAGCGTGGCCGCAACCACAATTGGTGCCCTTGGGTACGAGCTGGTCGGGCACACCGTGATTGACATGCTTGGACTGACTGATTCGACGATTGCCCGTCACCCGCACTCGGATGCTGATAGTATGAAGACAACCTGGAAAGAACGGCAATACAACAGCCGGTATGTTTTGTCGCGTTCACCTGACTATGTTATTTTTTCGACCGGGCTCAAACCGTCGGCGCCTGCCGAAAAGTCGCTCTTCTTATACAAGCAGTTTGTGACATCGTACGCGATGCTGTCGTGGTACACACCCGATCCGGATGGGCGATTGACCACTCAGATCAACAATGCCTACCGTCGGATGCATCCGATTGTCGGAACGATCGAACCTATCTACCCGGTGGAATATGTCGACAAAATGAAAAGGGGCATGGAGCTGATGAATCAGCACAAGTTTGATTCGTCGGGGATCTGTTTCGACGCCGCTATCAGGGCGTTCCCCGATACGCCGTCCATTCCGCTGTTGGTGACAAAAGGATACTTGTGTCTTATCTCGGGCCGGGACGAAGAGGCGCGGCGCCTATTTTCGACTTGTTTGGCGCGTGACTCGTTGGTGCCTCCAGCGCATCAGGCGCTCTTCTATCTGGCCCACGGGACTGGGGACCAACGGGCAATCGATTTACATCGTGGCTGGCTCAGGAAATTGGAGCCATGGTTTGTCGGGCCATATGAGTATATCGCGCGGAAAGCGCACGGACTCCCCGAATGAAATTTTCGACACAACACATCACCAGGAATTTCAGTTGTTTGAGGCCAGCCAGTGCGGTATCGTGCGGGGGAACTTACGTTGAATAAGAATATGAAATCAACCGACTGGAAGAAATATCTCTGGCCCGCTATTTTTTTGGCTCCGGCCGTTATCATATGGGTGATTATCGCCATCAAGCTGAACTTTGTTCAGGATGATGCCTATATCTCGTATCGGTACGTGCAGAATTACCTCGATGGTCACGGGCTGGTGTACAATATCGGTGAGCGGATTGAAGGATTTACCAATTTCGGCTGGGTGGTCTACCTGTTGCTTTGGGGGTCATGGGGACTGCCGTATCTTGTGATTTCAAAGCTGACCGGGTTTGTGCTGGGGGCCGGATTGGTTGTGCTGGCGTATCTGATAGGCCGGGAAGTATTGGGTGAAAAAGGGAGGTGGTATGCGCTTCTTGCGGCATATCTGATCGGAATCAATCAGAGTGTTGCCTACTGGAGTCCGGCTGGGCTGGAAACTGCCGCGTTTTCGGTAAGTGTCGGGTTGTCGATTTTGTGGTGGCTCCGCAGGAGTCCGCTTCTCATTTGGGGAATGGTTCTGTCGGTTTGGTTTCGACCGGAGGGCGCAGTGGTCTGCGGACTTTTGGTGGTGGCCGAGGCGATTGTCGAGCGGCGAGTTCCAAAGTTCGCTTTGTCGAGCTTGGTTATCGCGTTCATACTTAGCCTGCCGATGGTTGGGTTCAAGCTTGCCTATTACCACGGCATTTTGCCAAATCCATTCTACGCCAAGACAAGTTTTCACCTGGATCAACTACGAAATGGGTTGGGATATACATGGGAATTCCTTCGCCATTACGGCTTTTGGGGGATCGGGCTGGCGATGACACTGGCATATCTGATAGCCGGAAAACTAACTGAAGAGCAAAAGAAAATTTGGTGGGTGTTGGCAGGATACACGCTGTATGTGACCGCGATCGGGGGAGACGTCCTCAAAGTCCATCGCTTCTATGTACCGATTGCAGGTGCAAGCGCGGTGGTACTTTTGCTGGCAATTTGGATGGTAGTCGCGAAGTTGAAGAGTCAGACTCAGCATTTGGTGCTTTTCGTCGCGGCGATGGTAATGATACCGTTGACCTGGTATTTCCCCGGCGCCACTGTCCGGACATTCAACGAAAACGAAAAACGATTTATCGGGAAAATGCAGTTCACGGCCAACGAGATGAAGCGCACGGATGCGTCGAATTTCAGCGTTGCCACGCCGACGATAGGTATCTTTGGATTCGAACTGATGGGGCATGACATCATCGATATGCTTGGATTGACTGATTCGACCATCGCCAGATACTCTGAACCGCCGATTCCGGGCATGACGACGACGTGGAAAGAACAGAAGCACAACACCAAGTACATTTTGACGCGCGCCCCGAATTACATCGTCTTTTCGACCGGCGCCAAGCCCTCGGCGCCGGCCGAGCGGGCACTGCTTCTGTATCCGGCTTTTATGGAAAGTTACCGGACGGTCGGGTGGTATTTCCCCGATCCGGAAGTCCCGAGCGCGGGCGGGCTGATCAGCCCGGCGTACAAATTGATGCGCCCCGTGACGGGGAGTCTCGATCCAAGTTACCCCGAGCGGTATGTGCATCACTACAAGCTGGGACTTGATGCCTATACGAGGGGGCAATACGCGCTTGCGGTGAGAGAGATGGATTCGGCAATTGCAGTCTCACCAAATCCGGCGTACATCTATGTACCGTATTACAAGGCATTTTGTTTGTTCTTGGCGCAGAAGCATGATCTGGCAAAGCCGCTCCTGGACAGTATCTGCGGTGTCGACTCGACCCTTTACGAGACGCATAAAGAGTTGTTAATTTATGCTTCGGTCGAAGGGAATATGGCCAAGGCGGAGATCCACAAGCGGTGGCTGAAAGAGCTGGTGCCGTGGTTTTATCCGAGGATACAGGCTGTTGTCGATCAGACGGTTAGGGACTACAAGGCTGGTCACCGGGTGCTGAATTAGTTTGACTTTGGCGGCGGCCGGTATATATTCTCTGTCGCGGTGGAAACATCGCCCGACATTTGACTAGTAAGCGGGAATAGCTCAGTTGGTAGAGCACCACCTTGCCAAGGTGGCTGTCGCGAGTTCGAGTCTCGTTTCCCGCTTTTCTTTTCGGCGCCATAGCCAAGTGGTAAGGCAGAGGTCTGCAAAACCTTTATTCTCCAGTTCGAATCTGGATGGCGCCTTTTTTTATTCCTCATCATTTCGACTCGCTTGCAACTGTCACCCGGTCGGGTATCATCTGGCCTCACCTTTTTGTGTGATATTTTACCTAACCGTATTGATTTGGAATTGAGTAAATGAAATTTCTGAAATGATTGGACAGACAACTTTGCTCATTCTCTTATTTCTTGTATTTGTCATGTACGCTCTTATATTGCAATCAACTTAGGAGGGCCCCAAGGCCCGTGACACTCTCAATTGGAGGATACGACGATGGCGATGAAAATAACCGATGAATGCACGGCGTGTGGACTTTGTCTGCCGGAATGTCCGACCAGTTCGATCACCGAAGGCGACATTTATGTGATCGATGCCAATACCTGCAACGAATGCGAGGATCAGTCCGATGGTCAGCATTGCGTGGCGGTGTGCCCGGTTGATTGCATTGTGAAAGCATAAGCGGGCGCGCAAATCGCCTATGAAAAAAGGCCGCCCGGTGGGCGGCCTTTTTTTGGCCTAAAATTTTTAGAGGGCGCTACTCTGGTTGGGTAGAGGGGGCTAGGAAACTACCCAGGGACAGCAGAGAGTCACCCTCGTATCTGAGAGATATATACGACCGGAAAGGGGGATTGTCAAGTGACAACCGAAGATTGCGGATTATGTGGCCCAGTCTTGTCATCTTTCAGTAGCGAACAATTTTCGTTGGAATTGTAATCAAGAGGTTTTGGGACTGGCCCTTGATATCTACTCTGATTTGAAATCTGAAATTCGACGTGTAGGTTCCCTTTTCGAGCCCCGGTTTTGGGGAAACTTCAAGTTCGAGACTTTCGCCGATAGACGCTTTGGGTTGCGTTACTTTGATCTGAGCGATGTCGGAATGCGCGACTATGTCGCCGACAATCTCAGCCTGCGAAAAATACGGATTCTTCTCGATCGGAATCAGAACTTTTCTGGGCGGTTGATTCGGGAGAAGGAAAACAGAAATCGGTTCGGGCTTCAGGCCACCGTAGTATTGACCGACGGTTGCCGAATAGGTCAATTGCAGGTAATGCCTGGTTGAGTCGCGGAAATAAATATCGACCTGCTTGGTTGTTCTGCCATAGAAATCGCGCGTACTGAATTTCAGTATTACTTTGGCAGTGTCGCCGGGGCCGAGTGAAGAATCCGACGGCCGGGCCAGCGAACAGTCGCACGGGGCGATCACCGAGTCGATCATGATCTTGCTGGTCGAGCCATTTATCAATAGGTAGGTATGCGCGAGATCAAAGTCGATGCCGACCTCGCCCCAGTCCCAATTCGGTTCGGGGCAATACAGTGTTTTCGGCGCCTGCGCGATCGCTGAGGTAGCCACTAAACAACAGAGCACGAACAGCGTGAACAGTAGTCTCACTTTTTGGCGACTCCCTCGATCTCGGCAGTATACCCCTGACGGCGCATCCAGTCGTCGTTATAGCATTTGCTCAAGTATCGTATGCCGGCGTCGGCGAAAATTCCGATGAGAATTGAACCTTCCGGTGCGGTTTTGGCAACCCGCTCCATCGCGCAGGCCACGCTTCCGGATGACCCGCCACCGGATATGCCTTCGGCGCGGGCGATAGCACGGGCACGATTGAAAGAGTCTTCATCGGAGACCGTTATCACTTCGTCGACAAACTGGGGGTGCAGGGCCTTGGTGATGACATCCGAGCCAATCCCTTCGACTTTGTAAGTATGTCCTTCGATTTCCCGGCTTTCTTTGATGAAGGTGGCGAAGATTGAGCCTTCGGGGTCTACCGCGATATTCTTCACACTGGGATTGCGCTCTTTGAGATAGCGGGCAGTACCTGAAAACGTCCCGCCGGTACCGATGCCAGCTATGAAATGAGTAATCTGGCCATCGGTGTCATCCCATATTTCCGGGCCGGTGCTAAGATAATGGGCTTGGACATTGTCCTGCGAGTCGTACTGGTCGACGTCGAAGTATCGGCGTTCTTTGGCAATCCGGCGGGCCACCATGTAGCATCCGGCGGGATCGTGATGGCCGGCCTCGGTGGGAGTGATGATGACTTCAGCGCCGTATGATTTGATCAAGTCGACTTTTTCCTGGCTGGTTTTTTCAGGCGTTACCAGAATTGCTTTGAGGCCGT
>JBGAWZ010000143.1:0-5402 GCA_044227335.1 Candidatus Zixiibacteriota bacterium
GCAAGTCTGTTCGATTTCTCGCTTGCCATGACGGGTGTCCTAATATTCCTGTTGCCCCTCAAGTGCACGAGTGAGCGTAACTGAATCAGCATATTCGAGATCGGAGCCGACCGGTAGCCCGCGCGCAATGCGTGTTACTTTTAGTCCGAGCGGTTTGAGAAGTCGCGACAAGTATGACGCCGTCGCTTCGCCTTCGACATTGGGATTAGTCGCCAGAATGATCTCAGCCACTTCCGACTCGAGGCGATGCAAGAGTTCCTTGATTTTCAGGTCGTCCGGACCGATACCGTCAAGCGGCGATAGACGACCACCCAGAACGTGAAATAGGCCGTTGAAACCTTCGGCTTTTTCCAGCGCGGCGACATCCATTGCCTGTTCCACCACGCAAATCACATCACGGCGGCGCCGCTGATCGGTGCAGATATTGCACGGATCGGTTTCCGAGATATTGTTACAGACGGTGCAGAATCCGACTTTCGATTTAACTTCAATAATCGTTTCGGCGAGTTCGACCGCTTCGTTTTTCGGCATTTTCAGGATATGAAAAGCCAACCGGGCGGCCGTTTTGCGACCGATCCCCGGAAGTTTGGCCAGTGAATTGACCAGCCGTTCGACCGTGTTGGCAGAGGTAAACACAGCGCCCTAAAAGGGGAGGCCCAGCCCCGGTATATTCAGCCCGCCGGTGATCGCCGACATCTGCTCGGCCTGAATCGCCTGCGATTTTTCCTGCGCCTGCTTCACCGCCGCCAGCACCAGATCCTGCAGCATTTCGACATCGTCTTTGTTGACTACCTCAGGATCTATGGTGATTCCAACGACTTCATTCTTGCCGTTGGCAACTACTTTGACCACTCCACCACCGGCTGATCCTTCAACGGTCATCTCTTCAAGCTGTTTCTGAATCTCAGCCATCTTCTGTTGCATCTGCTGAACCTGGCGCATCATGTCGCCCAATCCACCCTTACCCATCGCTTCACTCCTTTATTTCGGGCTGTCGCGTCCCGCTGTCATGTTTCTTCACGCCAATTATTTCGCCGTCGACCAGCTCCATGAGTTTCTTGAGTCGTGGCGATTTGTCGACCAGTTGTCGTGCGTCGGTCGACGACACCGTGTTGGTCGCCTGCTCCGGCCGAGCGTAGTCTTTTTCCATGTCGACATCGAATCGCACGGTCAGGCCGGCCCTAAAATGCTCACGCAGACTACTCAAAATCAAGTTCATATTATCCGGCTTGCCGACCAGTTGCCGCGAAACTTCGCCCGACTTTAGGAAGACCAGTTGAATCTGATTGTCGTTCATCCCTCGCAGTTCGGCCATCTTGACCTGCGAGGCGAGCATCTGGCTTTGACTCCGCAAATGCACCAGATAGCTCTCCCACCCTGCCTTCACCTGCGCAAAGTTGATCGCTCTCAGGGGAACGACAGTTTCGGAGACAGGTTGATTACTTACCGTTCGGCTCGGCTGGAAACTATCGTTTTTTTTTTGAGTGGAGTTGCCGAACAGCGACGGCTCACCCGAACCGGCAGTTGGCGCGGCTTGAATATTTCCACCCTTGATAAGCGAGAGGACATCCTCAAGTCGTACCGTTGATTCCATCTCAGCCATCTTCACCGCGGCGACATCAAGCACCAGTCGGTGATCCAGCCCCGATTTTAGATCGGTGACAATATCACCGGCCATCCGCAAGAGCCGTAAAAGGTCGCCCAGCTCAAAGTTCTCAGCTTGCGCTTTGAATTCGGCGAACTCAGAACTGCTGAGTTGAACCAAACTCTCTGCCCCCGGAGTCGAGCGGATAATCATCAGCACGCGCAGATGTTCGATCAGCTCGGCGACAAAGTCGGACGGATCAACACCCGAGTCGACCACCTGCCTGATTAATTCGAGTGTCTTAGCTCGTTCAGAGGCGGCTACCGCATCGACGAAAGCCACCAGCAGTTGACGGTCGACCAGGCGCAGGGCATTGACCACGTCGTTGGCAGAGATTGTATCTCCACAGAATGCCGCAATCTGATCCAACAGCGAAAGTGCGTCACGCACTCCACCCTCGGCCTTGCGAGCGATAAGGGCTAGGGCGTCTTCATCGATCTTAAGACTCTCTTTTTGCGCGATGTTTTTCAAGTGCGCGGCCAGATCACTGACCGAAACACGCCTGAAATCGTACCGCTGGGTGCGCGAAAGTATCGTCTCGGGTACCTTCAGCGGCTCGGTGGTCGCAAAAATAAACATGACATGCGCCGGCGGTTCCTCGAGTGTTTTCAAAAGCGCATCGAAAGCCGAGCCGGAGAGTCGATGTACTTCGTCGATGATATAGATTCGTTTCTTGCCACGCGTCGGCAGGTACCGGACATTCTCGCGCAATGCGCGAATATCATCTACACCGGTATTGGAGGCGGCGTCGACCTCAAGCACATCAAGCGAAGCCCCCGATGTGATCTCCTGGCAGGCCGGGCATTCGCCACAGGGAGTAGGTGTCGGGCCATTTTGACAATTGACCGCTTTGGCCAATATCCGCGCGACAGTCGTCTTGCCAGTCCCTCGTGGACCGCAAAAAAGGTACCCCGAGGCGATCCGGTCATTCGAAAGAGCATTGCGCAACGTGCGCGTGACATGCTCCTGCGCGACCACATCCTCGAATGTCTGTGGACGGTACTTTCGGGCAAAGACGACATAACTCATGGCCTCCCAATATAGAGGCAACCGGTCGCCGGCGGAATCATTATTTGCTCGGCACTGTCTTGACATTCACCCCCCATTTCGCGTCTGTAGGAAAGCGTACAAAAAGACCAGAGGATCCGCATACTACACGTGAACAAAATACCAAGTTTCACGGCAAGGACTGCCCGGCGCCTGCCGTTGTGGACGCCGTTGGTCCTGCTTTTTGGCATGCCCGTCGTCTGGGCGGGCGAGTACGATCCCCACCCGGTTTCCAGGGGAAAATTCGGCGCAAAGATCGGCATCATGTACTCCTCAAAATTCCGCGTCGACGGTGTCTCCACCGACGCCGACTTGGGAATTTCCTTCGGAATCCTTCTCGATCTGCCGGTAAGCCGCCGAGGGGTGACAGGTATTTCGGCCGAACTCCACGACCTTCATATCTATAAAAAGCGAAAGAAAGTCCTCGACCTGTCGGTGCCAGTCAAATACCGATTCATATTCGAAGATCGACGCTGGGAATTGCGGCCGATGGCCGCGGCGGGATTTGGGTATATGACCGAGGTCGACGAACTCGAACGAACCACATTTCTCACCCTGAAAGCGGGGCTGGAGGCAGTCTTTCATTCTCGCACCCGCTATTCGATGATCATCGACGGACTCGTGTTCGCCGCGCCGACCGGCGGGAATGCCGATAACAGAGTGACCTTTGGCCCGACCTTGCTTTTGCGAATCGGATTTATCTACTGACATCGCGCCCAGTTTCGGCCGTTGCCACATTCGATTGACGCTTGCCAACTCTGCCCAACTGCATTACATTCGAGCGGAAAATGAAGTGGACTTTGGGGCAGTAGCTCAGCTGGGAGAGCGCTACGTTCGCAACGTAGAGGCCGTCGGTTCGATCCCGATCTGCTCCATTTGATTTTTTGATACTTCAGCCCACCCAACTGGTGGGTTTGGTGTCTAAGTGAAGAGTGGCAGGCAAGAAGCCTGCCTCCCACGAGAAGAAGAGATTCCTGGTGTCGGGCGTCCTCACCCGACACCAAATGAAGGTGATAGCGGTCAGGGGAGGACGCCTGACCGCACGTAAGTGATGGGAAACTCAGTTCTGAACGTGCTGTAGATACACGTCAGAATCAGCCCTGGTGCAACCAGTGCTAGATGGGGAGTTAGCGGTGCCCTGTAACCCGGAATCCGCTCTACCGGGGTCGAATTCCCACCTGCGGGCTTAGCGATCGTCAGTTTGTGAACGACAAGTGGCGTTGACGGCTGGGTCCCGTACAACAAAAGACTTTGAACCCCGCCAGGACCGGAAGGTAGCAACGGTAAGAAGACCCTTCTGTGTGTTGCGGGAAGGCCCGGCCCGAGCCGGCTATCGGGAGCGTCTTTCGAGAGCGGTTCAAGGGTGGGTGCACGTTTTTGACGCCCCTTGCCAAAAAGCAGGGGGCGTTTTTTTGTTGATTTATGAAATCCTCCGTGTACAATTCGGTCAATGATATAGTATTTGAGGATTTTTGTAGGGCAGGTCCGTCTTCGAACCCGCCTTGCTTGGCAGACTGACAGAAATTTTGTGCGTGGCGGTCGTCCTCGCCCGCCACGTTGAGAATCCTGTAGGGCAGGTCCGTCTTTGAACCCGCCTTGCTTGGCAGGCTGACAGAAATTGAGTGCGCGGCAGGCATCCTGCCTGCCCGTTCTTGAACGCATCGATGATGAACACGAGGGAGTGGACATGATTTCAAAAAGACTGCAAACCGTAGCCGCGATGCCCTGCTGTCGCAAACCGATGACGACCGCCGCGAAGAAAAGCCCGAAGAAACCGGCCAAGCCGACTACGAAGAAGAAAAAATAGAGCTTCCCCGGGGGGGATCCCCGGCTTTTTTGACCGCGTGAGAGTGCCGTCGGATGGGGAGATCCGACGGCTTTTGATTTGTCGGAATTTTGTGTTTGATCGCCGTCAGGTGAGGGCACCTGACGGCACAATTGATAAGTCAAAAGTCTACGCCAACTGCGAAGTGCAACCGGTAGCCCTACCGGCGCAGAGCAACCAGGTAACCCAATGATAATTCACTGGTTCTTCTCCACGCCCCGGTAACCCAAACTTTAGGTTTGGCTCGGCATTTTCACTACAATCTCAACTCATTTTGCAAACTCACCCATAAAGATAAGACGCCGAGGTTATGTGTAAGCTTAACTTGAGCGGAATACGGCGCCATCAAACTGAAAATGTGTGGCGTGTGAAACGAACCCAAAGCGGCACTTCGCAAAACAAAAAGTGTGACGAAACAAACCCAGTTGCAAGACGACCTCGCATCCCGGATAATCCAAAGCGCGAGAGGTTGTTACCGCGACTTGAAACCCTCAGGTTAACTGGCTTTGTTTTCTGCAATAGTGCCCCGTTTGTCGCAAAGAGTGGGCGTAGGGCGGGTCCGTCTTCGAACCCACCATTTGTCGCGTGTGATACTCGAAGATTGGCGGTTTCTAAGAAGCAACCGCCCTACAAGAAAAAGCCGTCAGGTGAGGGCACCTGACGGCACACAGGTCAAAGAGAGATTGCGACGCTCTCCGCCGTCGGTGGATCGCTCCCAATGACGGGCAGGCATGATGCCTGCCGCGCACACGCAAAAGAAAGCGGTCGGTTGAGGCCGCCCGACCGCACGTTTGGGGCAGACGAGGGCGTCTGCCGCCCACAACAAGGACGAACCCGCCACCGGTGAGCTTCAACGTGGCGTCATGCGTCCTCGCGTGACGCATT
>JBGAWZ010000144.1:0-5386 GCA_044227335.1 Candidatus Zixiibacteriota bacterium
ACTTTCGAAATGTCGAAACTCAGTTTGTTAATTGCGTCCTTCAAGTGCTCGGGTGTGAAGTGCATATAGATCATGGTCGAGTTGAGAATTTAAGCATGGTCATACCTGAACCCAAAAGAAAGTTCGGGGTGGACAAAAAAAGTTCTTGACATACTACCTGAACTCAGGTATTGTGCCGATAGAAACAAAGGCGAAAGTATTTTTTTTGAGAAAGGACACCTGAATTCAGGTATGGCATTAGTCAAGTACAGAGAGAACGAAGTGATCCAAGAGCACTTGGTGGACCGGGCGATCAATTTCGCCCTGCCGATTGTTTGGGTCCGAGACAATTTGAAAGTCGGGGATAAGGTCGCGCTTTGTGTCGACGCTGACAACCCGGAGCAACTGGTCATCACTATTGTCCGGCTGGAAAACGAGGCGGTAGCGTCGTGACTCCAAAGTTCTGCCGCGCCTGTCGCATTACAAAGGCGTCTTGGGATTTCGATTGGGACGAAGGGGAACCCGACGCGCTCTCGACGAAGTGTAAGGTATGCCGGTGGGGTAAGCGCAGGCGCGACATTAAGGTGGTCGCCAGAACCATGACCAATCAGGCGATCAGGTGGGGATTCATAAAGCGGAAACCGTGTGAAGTCTGCGGCTCTGCGAATTCGCACGTTCATCATCGAGACTATACGAAGCCCTACGACATCCAATTCCTGTGCGGTAGTCATCACAAGCAAGAACACGTTCGCCTCATTAAAGAAGTTGGCGGCCCCTGGCGGCGAATCAAGAACATCTACTACTACGACAGGCGGCACAAACTTCACAAAGTACGCGCAACTATGGTTAACGAGCGTCCAGCTTTTTAGGGGAATCCATTCCAGTGAGACACCTCAACGATAGCACATCAAGTCCATTTTGTCAAGATCAAAAAATGACTCCGATAGGAACGGGGTTTCTTTCCAACCAGTGCCGGGGCGTCCGGAGGGGACGCCTCGACTCTACGCCGGAGTGAATCATGCAAACAATGCTCGACTGTCTCGACCGCTTAGCGGATTGGGACGCGAAGATGCGAAGACGATTAGTCTACCTCTACGCAATGAGCAAAGATCATCCCACGTCACATGGTCGGAGAATGGCGCGACTCGAGTACAAGTCGCTCGAAATGCACATGGCCGACACCTGGGATTCGTGGAAGCAAATCAAGCTGGCTCTCTGGCCGGAAAGCGAGAAGGCCGGTGAAACCAAGTAACTCCGGAGGTCACAATGCGGCGCCCCGAGTCAACGGCGCCTACACTCAGAACCTATGTCTATCAAGCTGTATCTCAATGAGTGCTAATAAATCCGGGGCGTCGAACATCCGCCCCGGTAAAGTTACGTCACGGATGACTCCGTGCGACATGATGTCGCCCAAAACGGGAGGGGTTATGTACGAAGAAAAGCCGGGAATGTTCCGGCGTTATCTCAATGCGTTTCTATACGTCGCGGTGGCTGTCGCCGCTACTTGGTCGGTCGCCCTCGTAATGGCGGGTGTGGCCTATACCTGTGGGTGGATCAGATGATACTCGATCCACGAATCATCAAGCCACAAGCGTACTACTCTCGCGCGTCTGCCGCGCAGACAATCGGGTGCGGCTATGAAGTCCTGAGACGGGCAAGGAAAGAGGGCCGGATTCTGACACTGAGAGAGAATCGGAGACTGGTGACCGGCTCTCAACTACTGGCGTTTGTAGAGGCGCCAGATCGGGTGAAAACAAAGATAAACCAATAACACATTTTCAAGGGAACTGTATGTCACACACACAACCAACCGATCCATTTGCGGAAGGATTATTCCGAATGGCTGTCGGTATGAGCAAACTCGTAGCGGGTCAACCGCACAACGATATCACCCGCGAGGCCGCGGGGAAGATCATCGAAGACAACGAAGCCGAGCGCCGGAAGATTCTCGTTGCCCACTATCAGATAGACCAAAAGTGCCGCGTGGAGGGTTGCGAGAACGAGGCCCGTTGGCCGTTCTCGACCTGTGACGAATGCACGGCGGAAACGGCGGTGTGGGCATGACACAACACTCAGAACGAATAGACAAGCTGGTCGAGGCGTTAGCGAAGGCGCAGGGGTTGATCGAAAATCCCTCGCGTGATCGTGAAGTCACGGTGACCATGAAGTCCGGGGGAAAGTACAAATTTAAGTACGCGACTCTCGGCGGAATAATCGACACCATCCGCAAGCCGTTCACCGAAAATGGGCTGTGGTTTTCTCAGCACGTTTCGCGTGTCGAAAACACTGACGTTCTCACGACGCGGTTGCTCCATTCAAGTGGGCAATGGTTGGCGAGTGAAACGATTATCACAACCGATGAAGGTGGTGGAAACCAACAATTCGGTTCCGCCCTTACCTATATGCGCCGATACACACTCTGCGCTTTACTCGGTATTGTCGCCGACGAAGATGACGACGGTAACGCGGGCGACGGGCACGACGCCGAAGTCAGGCCGCGCCAAACGCAACAGCGCACCACACAAAGAGCCGCGACCGGAACGCCCGATGTCCGGTATTCCGACGCTGAACTGCCAGACGCGATCACGGCGGCGGAGAATGACCTTGAAAGCAACGGCGTACTGACCGCCGAGCAAATAGTCAAGGCCCGCATGAAATATGGCAACAGCGCGGCCCCCGACAAAATGACCCCAATCGGGCAGAGGTCGTATCTCTCAAAACTCCAAGAGCAACTAAAGAAGGTGTCGTGATGCACGAAGTAATCGACCAAACGACAGGCGAGATAATCGAGGTTGAAACCCTCGCCGCCGAAGCAAAAGAAGTTCTAACCCCCGGTGTACCTATCGCCGCCGTCACTCCATTCCTATGGAAGATCGGGCGGGCGATCCGGGCGAACAACAACGCGACAGACACAAGCAATCAGAGAAATTCGGTTGCGGTTGTCCAAGCGGAGATTGACCGACTCGAAGCAGTCAAACAGAAGATGCTCGACAAGCTGAACCAGAACGTGGCGCAACTCACGGCAATAGCGGAGAACGTCATGCAGGAAACGGCGGTCGAGAAGATCAAACTGGATGGTGTTGGGACGTTCAGATACCGGAAACTGCCGGTGAAGGTTGTTGACCTGGGGAATCCCCGGACATTCGACGAGCTTGGCCCGGAAGAGAAGATACATTTGGGCGAGGACTTCCCTGAGTATTTCAGAACGAAAACCACCGTTGAGCCAATCAAGGCCGCGATCAAGAAGGCAATCGACTCAGGCCAAGCGGTTCCACACTTCGCGCTGGAAGATGGTGGGCGCAAGTTTGAATTTGCGGAGGAAGAATAACATGGCGAACACACTGAGAGACGCGATGGGCTTCTGCGAGACAATCAGAAGTCTGGCGGATGACATTGACAGTATCGTTCTCACGGCGGATGAAAGGGAGGATAGACTTATCGAAAAGATTGACGCGCTTGAGGATGAGGTCGAAAAACTAACGGCGCGTATCGCCGAACTTGAGGCGGCGGAATGACTTTGGTTTTACCAAAGCCGGATTGCAAGGCAGACCGGGCCGCAAGGAAAACGGCTCGGCTCCAGTCTCGCCGGGTATTCCGGGATCAGGTCATGCGGGCCGACCGGAATACCTGTCAATGGTGCGACAAGCGGGGATTAAATCTCCACGCCTGCCACATCGAGAACAAAAGACCCCACGCCCGCGAGTTAGACACGGTAGACAACGGTATCGCGCTGTGTTTCATCTGCCACTACTGGTTTGATGAAGGGGGGAAGGTCAACGGCCATGTCGTGACCGCCGACCAGTTCCGGTTGATGACATTCGAGAAGCACGAAAACGAGAAAACATTTAGACACGCTCAACACCTAAGACGGTTGAGGGAGAAGATGGGAGTTGGGGAATGAAATGTGAAATCAAACATAAATGGACTGGCTCGATTCTGTTTTCGCTCGAAACGGATTCGCTTAAATTAACGGTTGAGGCGGCGGTTAAATCCGGTGCCTATCTGTACGGTGCCAATCTGTCCGGTGCCAATCTGTCCGGTGCCAATCTGTTCGGTGCCAATCTGTCCGGTGCCGATCTGTCCGGTGCCAATCTGTCCGGTGCCGATCTGTACGGTGCCAATCTGTACGGTGCCAATCTGTACGGTGCCGATCTGTCCGGTGCCGATCTGTCCGGTGCCTATCTGTACGGTGCCAATCTGTACGGTGCCGATCTGTCCGGTGCCAATCTGTCCGGTGCCAAAGGCATTAACAAATATCTCACGACTCCGCTCTATTCCCTACTCGACCAGACCGGGGAAATCATCGCGCACAAGTTAGTCAACGCTGACGGCCTCGCACCTTTTAATGGCGGTATCACCTACGAGATCGGGAAAGAATACGAAGAGCCGTCCGCCAACACAGATGAAAATGAGCAATGGGCGAAGGGGCTAAATGTGGCCACTCTCGACTGGTGTATTAAGAATTGGTCGAGCGGCCAGCGCATCCTCCTTGTATCGCATACCGTAGCCGACATCGCAGCAATTCCAATTGCATCGGATGGAAAGTATCGCGTTAAAAAGCTCAAGGTTGTCGGAGAAAAGAAACTCGAAGATTGTGGAATAAAGGTCTAACCCCAACCGTCCGCGCAGGGAAGCGCAATGATTATACTAGAATACAAACGAGCGATATACGTCGCCGGGGCATACTCCGGTTCAAACATACTGGAAGTTCTCGACAATATGAGAATAGGGATTGATGAATCGGCTTATTTGTTTAAACTCGGATTCTCCCCGTTCTGTCCCTGGCTTGATGTTCAATACTGCCTCGCCGAACGCGGGCTAACCATCGAACAGTTCTACCGGTATAGCACGGACTTCCTGAAACGGTGTGACGCCGTTCTCGTGGTTGACAATCCGCGCAATAGTGGTTCTAAGGGGCTGGCCGATGAAATCAGAATAGCCACAAGCGAGGACATTCCGGTTTTTGTAACCCGTCAATCACTGTTGGAGTGGGCAAGTAATGAATAAATACCGGGAATTCCTCGACCTAAAAACCCAAGAAGGTTCGGAGTATGGGTTTGATCCCGAATGGATGCCCTCAACACTATTCCCGTTTCAGGTTGCGATAGTTGAGTGGGCAACCAAGAAGGGTCGCTCCGCCGTTTTCGCTGACTGCGGGCTTGGGAAAACGTTCATTCAGTTAGTGTGGGCCGAAAACGTGGCGAGAAAAACCGGCGGTCGGGTGCTGATACTTACCCCCCTTGCTGTTGCATTTCAGACGGTGACTGAGGGAGAAAAGATCGGGGTTGGGGTTGTCCATCGGCGCGATGGGATAAGGGGCGGCGACCGGATTGTTGTTACAAACTACGAGCGATTACACTATTTCAACCCGTCTGATTTCGAGGCCGTTGTGTGCGATGAAAGCTCT
>JBGAWZ010000145.1:0-5378 GCA_044227335.1 Candidatus Zixiibacteriota bacterium
GAGGATTCGCTTAGTCGGGCGACGTTTGCCTCAAAGTCGGGAATCGACGCCCTCGCCAAAGAGATTGATTCGTGGAATGAATCGGTGAATGGTTCACTCGCCCGGTACAAATTAGAGCGATTCGCCAATGTCGCCGAATTACAACACCGAATCGCCACCAGTCTCCATCAAAAAGGTGAATTCGACGAAGCAATTCGAGCGGTCGTCAAAGGCAACGAGGCTCTGCGGCAATTGTCGACTCTGTTTGCCGATTATGTCGACGCCGACCGTGAGCGAATGGCGATCTGGCGAAACTGGGTTAACGAAACGCTTGAGCAATCGAGAAACTCCGGCGGCTACGCGGTCATTGTCGACAAAGCGGCGCACAAGTCGCATCTGGTCAGAGCCGGGCAATTGATTCGCACCTACGACTGCGAGCTTGGATATAATTCGGCGCATCAGAAACTGCTCTCCGGCGACGGCGCCACTCCCGAAGGCATGTACCAGGTGGTGCAGGTGAAAGTTCGTTCAAGTAAATATTACAAAGCGCTCTTGCTTGACTACCCCAATGACTCCGACCGCCGTCGGTTTGCCGAAAACAAGCGGAGCGGAATCATTTCCTCGCGGGCCCGCATCGGCGGACTGATCGAAATTCACGGCGACGGCGGCAAAGGAAAAGACTGGACCGAGGGGTGTGTGGCGCTGACCAACAAAGATATGGATCATATGCTGAATTATGTCACCAACGGCACACCCGTGACGATAGTCCGCAGATCGGCAAACTGGCCATGATCAGAATTGTCATTTACTCAGTCGTGGCGATCATCGTAATCGGTGTCGTGGGATTGCTGTGGTACACCAATCCGCCGAGTGAAAAAGAAGTAACCGACGCGATTCCCGCCAAGCTTGATTCGTTGCCGGCGCTGTCTTCCGACGCGAAGAAAGCACAGAAAGAACTCAAGGCCGCCAAACTGGCGCTGGACAAATTGACCCCGAAGATACCGTATATTGTCATTAACACTCACGCCAGCAAGATCTATTACCGTACGCGCGATTCAATTATTATCAAAGCTGAATGTTCGACCGGCAATGGCGGCGAACTGATCGATTCGGTTACGCACCGCAAGTGGGTGTTCGACACGCCACTTGGCATTTTCAAAGTGACTAACAAGATCAAACAACCCTGGTGGCGCAAACCCGACTGGGCTTTTATCGAGGAAGGCGAGAAGATTCCCAAGAGTGAAAAGGAACGGCTTGATCCGTCAATGATGGGCGATTACGCCATCGGATTCGGGACCGAAGGGTATTTCATACACGGCACCATCTACGAGCGCCTGCTCGGTGTTAATGTCACTCATGGATGTGTGCGAGTCGAGGCCAAGGCGCTGGAGCAGATTTTCAACAAAGTGCAAATGGGCACGATGGTGTATATCTTCTAATTCCCTATGAAGAGATTCTCCACGATACGCAAGATAGCGATATCCCTGGGCAGTATTCTGCCGATACTCCTGATTTCGTGCGGCTCGGATGACAACAACGCAAGTACTTCCAAGACGGTAATCCCTGCCGCCACTGACTATGCCATCACCCAGACCGAGCTGGCGCTCGCGCGGACCGAGAAGCCGTACTTTGAGATCGATCTGGCCGACAGTGATCTGGCGCTCAAAATGAAGGGGACCCTGGTCTGGAGCTGTCCGTTCAAATTAATCGACGGCGACAAGGGCGACATGAAATCATTCGCCGAACAATTTCAATCAGACAACAAGCGCCTGGTCAGGCCGGTAGTGGAAAAATATCTTTTCACCGCAAAGGAAAAGACCCCCGATTCGGTGCTCAAAATTGTCGGACAGGTTGTCAATGTCGCGCCGGAAAAACTCCAGCGCGAAATCCCCGGCCGGTTTCAGCTACTCTGGAGCGACGGTCTGGTCTTGGAGATTCGTTCGGACATTCAAGGGAATTCGAAGGGTGATTTCAAAACCTCGATGGTCGACCTGTCGCAAAAGATCCAGCGACCATTCGGCGAAGACCGTTTGATAGTACAGGTTTCCCCAGAGGACGCAATGACCTTGTACCGTATTGCCGAACCCGGTTTTCCCACGCTGATCGTTCCTCCTAAATAAGCCGCGTTTTTCAGCTTTTGTAATTTCGGCCGCCGCTCTATCTTTTGGCGGAGCCACCTATGGAATTTGTAACAATCGAACGTCACGACCAAACCGCCGTCGTTTCGTTATCGCGCGGCAAGGTCAACGCTATTGACCGTCAAGTAGTGGCCGAGCTGTCGGCGGTGTTTGCTGAAATCGAGCGCGACGATACTATCCGTTCGGTTGTGCTGACGGGACGCGGGAAGTTTTTCTCGTTCGGGCTGGATGTCCCGGCCCTTTATGATTTGACACCTGATGAGTTCACTATATTTCTCAAAAACTTCTGCGGCCTATGTGCGGAGTTGTTTCTTTTTCCAAAACCGATAGTTGCGGCGGTCAACGGCCACGCGGTGGCGGGCGGATGTATGCTTTTGATTCCGTGTGATGCCAGGATAGCCGTCGATACACCAATCAATATTGCGCTCACTGAAGTCATGCTTGGCGCGGCGCTGTTTGCCAGTACAGTTGAGATGCTTCGCTATCGGGTTTCAAATCAGACAACCGAGACACTTCTCCTGACCGGAAAATCGCTTACTGCCAATTCTGCGCAGGAAGTTGGATTGGTCAATGAGGTTGTTCCATTGGAATCACTCCTGCAAACGGCGATCACGAAGGCGGGGGAACGGGCGGCGAACTATGGCGCGGGCTACAAAGCGATACGCCGGCTGATCCGCGAACCGATTGCCGAGCGCTGGCGGTCGCGCGAAGAAGAATCAATTCGCGAGTTTGTCCAAATCTGGTATTCGCCCGAAACGCGGGCCAAGACCAAGCTCATCACCATTCGTTCGTAATAGATGTCGCACAGCGATCCACCCGCGCCTCTCGTTCAGCGGTCGAAACTGGCCGTGCTTTTGGTAATCTTTGCCATTGCCGGCGCCCTGTTCTACCAGTACCGACTGTTCTTCCACGACGACGCTTTTATTTCACTCCGGTACGCGCAGTCTTTCCTGAGCGGCGGCGGGCTTTGTTGGAATCCCGGTGAGCGGGTGGAAGGGTACACCAATTTTCTCTTTGTCATACTTACCGCGGCTATGGGGAAGTGCGGAATAGACCTCGTTGTCGCCGCACGGTTGATTGGTATCGGATCATACCTTTTGCTGGTGGCGTTTGGAGTTCGGAGATTCTTGCAAACTAACGGTTCGCAGTCGGTAAACTGGCTGGCGCTGGTTCCTTTGATTGTTTCAGCGACAGCGCTACCGGTGATAATTTGGACTCTTGGAGGGCTTGAAACAACACTGTTTACTCTGCTGGTCACACTTGGCGCAGTACAATTTGCCGATGCCATATCAGACCGTCGTCGGTCACTGCTTACTCCCGGCCTTTACTTCGGGCTGGCGACATTGTGCCGTCCGGATGGGATTCTTTTTATCATTTGTGGTCTGGTCATGATCATCGCAAATTCTTTGCTTGTTGACCGCCAATTTGACCGTAGAGTCTGGTTCTACCTATTCATAACTGCGGCGCTGACTGTTCCCCATGAGATATGGCGGTACCTGTATTACGGCCAGTGGCTACCCAATACGTTTTTGATCAAGGGTACAAATCTTGGTTCGGCGGCAGTCTACGGTTGGCAATATCTGAAAGATTTCGCGGGAGCCCTTCCGTGCGTGCCGTTAGTTCTGGTGGTCGCAGGGACAATGGCGATCTCCGCGCGCGTGTGGCGGCCAAGATCGATCTGGTATGCATTTGTGATGCTGAGCTTCGGCGCGTATGTCTTTGCAATTGGCGGGGACCATATGCCCGGTTTCCGGCTCTTTGTACCGCTGATTCCGATAGGTGGATACCTGCTGTATGAACTGTTTTCGGAAATCAAGATGTTAGAGAGATCGACTTATCGATTTGCAGTAGCGTGCACTGTTTCGCTCCTGTGCGCGGCGCAACTGTTCTTTCCCTCGGAATCGTATCAACGGGCGCAGATTCGCGACGGAGCGGCCTTTCTTGGCGGGCAGGTCGGCAAGTACATCAATGCCAACTGGTCGGCGGGAAGTCTAGTCGCGCTCAACACTGCGGGTTCAACTCCCTACTTTGCGCCCAAACTCCGATTTATCGACATGCTCGGGCTGAACGACACTGCGATTGCCCGCCGCACGAATGATCCAATGCGAACCAAAATGCAGGAATGGCCGGGGCATCAAAAAGGTGACGGCCTGTATGTTCTGTCGCGGAAACCGGATTACATTATCATTGGTCCGGCCAACGGAGACTATGCCAATAACTTCCCGTGGTTTCTAAGCGATTACGAATTGGGTGGGTCGGAGCAGTTCCTCAGGGAGTATGAACCAGTGAAAGTGATCATTTTGGCGACCGCGCAGGGGCACAAAAACTATACTGAGTCGGCGTTGGGGGCACTGCGGTTTGTGTATTATCAGCGAAAGAAATAGAGCAAAAGTCGGGAAGTCTGCGCGCCGTGCCCGGCACATGTCGACCCACCTACTGTGACTATCAGCGACGGCAGTGAATGGTTTCACCGAACCAAGTTCGGACGTGTGATGGCCATTTACCGGCAGGCTTGCCTCCATTGTGGATGTATTGAAACCTTTGAGATGGCGCTTCGTACCAAATGCTACTCTACTCAATAAAGGAGCATTGGAATTAATGAACTTCACGCAGTTCAAAAGTCTGTCGCGAGGTCTTTGGTGTACTTTCATTCTGTTAGCCGGACTGTCTGCCCCTGCATGTTCAAAGGAGGGAATCAAAGCAGGAGATGCCGCTCCGGCTTTGAGCTACGACTTATGGATGAAAGGCGACACCGTGACCAAGTTTGGAGCGAATTCGGTTTACCTGATTGAATTCTGGGGATCATGGTGCGGACCCTGTATTCAGAATATCCCACACCTTAACGATTTGCAGAAGCGGTATCAAAAATCAGGCTTGATAGTAATCGGCATCGCCACCCACGAATTCAAGGGGAAAGGAGCGCTTGACCAGTTTCTGTTGGAACGCGATTCGACCATCCATTATCGGTTGGCATATGATGGAGATCTCTCAATGGAACGCGATTGGGATACCGGTGGGAAGCCGGGCGTTACCTTTCGAATGCCCCTCTGCTTTGTCATCAATAAGACGGGAAAGGTGACATTCGTGGGTCATCCGACTGATAAATCTCTCGAACCGACAATCAAGACAGCAGTCGGTCAAGCACCATAAGTAGCACGTTTTCTCCGTTTCGTCCGGTCAAGAGCGGTCGTGTTGAGTAATCAAGCACGACCCTGAATTCTATTGCGCTCAATATCCCTGATCAGGAGTGTGGCACTCCGT
>JBGAWZ010000146.1:0-5371 GCA_044227335.1 Candidatus Zixiibacteriota bacterium
TTAACCGGAGAAGAACTGAATATCGGAAAGCCATTGCCATCAGGCAAAGTGCGTCTTAACTTAATAAAAAACGTGTCCGAATGGTTTGACGACATACAGCTTGAACATCTGGACGAGGCCGTGGCGACGGTCGCCGAGATTTGCGGCATCGCGCCGGAGATTGCGCGGCGGGCGATCAACGCCGCCTCGGCCCGTTTGAAATAATAAAAAAGCCCCGCTCTCGCGGGGCTTTTCTTTTGGGGCTCATGCTGTCCCTTTAGCAGAGAGTATTTGCCAGGCGGTCTTTGTCGATCTTACCTACAGGGGGCACTGGTGCTATAGAACATGTAATTGATAAAGTACACGACATCGCTCATGTTCACATAATGGTCGCAGTTGGCATCGGCTCTCGCCGCGCCTCCGGCCGGGGCAGGGCCGCCTTTTGCGATAAACTCGATCAGATAGGCCAGGTCGGCGACATCGGTGGCGCCATCATTGTCGTAATCTCCCGGTGCATAGACGTCGGTGCAATTGTACTTGAGCAGAACGGTCGATGCCGCACGGTAGTTAGATGCATCTTTGCCAAACGACCGGATGAAATACAAACTGTCCTCAAGCAATGAACCGGAGTTCCACTGGAGCGACCAGCCGTCACTTCCGTCGGTATCTGCGCCGCAAAGCGAACGCGTGACATTCCATGTCTTTGCGGTAATCGAAATCATGATATCGATAGGGTGCCAAGTGCCAAGATACAGCAACTCGCCACCCAATGATCCCTGACGCATGGACAGTTGCTCATTGGCGCCCGTTACCGGGTTGATAATGTTGACCAGCCAGGTATTTCCTGCTTGTTTCCAATTGGTGAACCCGTCGACCGCAACCCAGACCGCGGCATTGCCGCCCAGCCCCAAAATTACCGCGCGCTGTTCTTCCTCGGTCCATTGTCTCAGCGCGAAATAGTCGGGATTGCGCAGAGCATCGAGCTTGAACTCGTCACCACGGGCAATCAGGTAATCGCGAACTCCGGCGAAGAGGCGTTCGTCTGATGTGCCTTTGTTGGGCCGTGTCTTGGTATATCCGGCGATCCGCTCAGCAACCGAATCCATTGTGAGCGTGATGGCCCCGAACTTGAACGGACCGTCGTACCCGCGATCCTTCCACAATTTGAGGGCAATGGTCGACGCAACCGGGCCGGAGTAGTAATCGCCGAACTCGGCAGGCATATGATTGCCATCACCGGCGTTGCCGTTAGCGTCGCCAACCGACGATTGATTCATTAGTGTCAGTCCGGCCGAATAATTCAGTTTGGATGCTTTACGGAAGACTTCAACAAATGCCAGATTATTGTCGCTGGAGGTCATCAGCAAATTGAGCGGCGAGCAGAAATTGTCGCCACTATTTGGACTCACGATTTTCGCAATCGGTGGAGTCGGCTCAAGCGTCACCGCAATAGTTGACGATCCCGACCGCCCAAGCGTGTCGACCGCAGTCGCCTTGAGCGAATAGGACCCTTCCGTCAAGCCGGAAAAGTCCCACTGATAGCTGTATCCCGTTCCGGCAGGGGCGCTGTGAATTCCGTCGCGATTAGGCGAAAGGCCGTCGTAATCTCGACCGATTTCAATATACGGGCCGCCGTTGAGCGAGTAGGCGAAGGAAACGTAGTCCACGATTGTTGATCCGGCGCTTTCGTTCACCCAGAGTTCTTTGTTACCCAAGAGGAGTTCGCTCGCCATGGGAGTTAGCCAGTTCACTACCGGTACCGGTTCAGGCGCGATACCGCTTGGAACACCGGCCGCCTCCATCGCCAGCCGTCCGGGAAACTTGAAGGCGCTATTGTTGCACAGGTCGACAAATCCGATGGTAGTATCCCAATAATTGAAAGTCGCGCAAATGGCTGGAAATGTATCAACCAGTACGGCCGCACCAATTTCGGGAGCAAGCGCGTTGCCTATGAAGAAACCGCCGAAGAACGGGCCGTTCACTACGATCGGCGAGTCCAGCGGAATCCAGATATTGTACGCTCCCGCACCGGGGACGGAGAGGTTGTAATCTTGTGAGATTGCTTTGAGGACACCCGGTATTGTGCAACCGGGATAGGAAGTCGAGTCGACACCCTCGACATCGACCGATACCACCACCGGCGTTGCGGCGGCGAAATACATCGGCATATTGATAGCGGTGACGGTGAACGGATACGCGTTGGTGCAACTTTGTCCTGGGTCGAAAAGTGATTTATATAATTCGTTGCCCGTCACCCAGCCGTCGATTCGGTAAATGATTTCATGATTTTGCGTGACAATACAGGTGTCGGCGGTAGTAAGGCCGACCGGTGAGGTCAGGGTTTGCATACTTCCGGCCGGGAGCGGCATGATCTGCGCCTTGAGCTTTGCGGCGGCCGAACTGGCCTGCGCTGAACCGAGCACAATCGCCGAAATTACAACGATCCAATTTCGAATCATTCCGGTACTCCTGCCTCTGGGGAAGATAGGTTTCATTGTTCTATTATCGATCATTTGAGCAGAATCTTGACTCAGTGAGATGATTACCCGGAGGCACTGTATTGGGGAGTTCCGGAGGGGCTTCTGATAGCGCCTTGCGCATGCAGATTGAAACACCCTGTGGTTTCTCTCCCTTTGTGGAAATGACTGTTGGAAACTCTTCCACAGTCAAACTTTGCAGGGTGCAAATTTGATACAATTGATCTTCTTACTATACGGGTTCGGAAATCGATACCGATATGAAAGATTGGAAATAAGGAGAAGGATCATTGTGACTGGTGACCGGAGAGTTCGAATCCTTGTCGTCGATGACGACGCCCATATTATCAGCGTAGTAACCGAAGCGCTGGCGGCGGAGGCATACGACGTGGTCTGCCTCAGGGATCCGGCCGAAGCAATGAGGCATCTGCGCAACGAGCCGGTCGACCTTGTACTCACCGACATGCTCATGGGTCAGCACACAGGCGTGGAAGTACTCGAAACGGCGATGCAATCCCATCCGCATGTCATCGTCGTGCTCATGACCGCTCATCCGACAATCCAAACTGCCATTACGGTGCTGAAAAACGGCGCCTACGATTTCCTGGTCAAGCCGTTCAAGCTGGATCACCTCAGAGCCACCATACGACGCGGTCTCGCGCATCAAAAAGTCGTGCGCGAAAACTTCTCACTCAAAAGTCAGGTGCAGTTCCTAACCGCGACCAGCCCGCTTTCCTCCGAACGAGACATCGATGCGCACTTGCTACGAGTCATCCAGTCCTGCCGGACCGAACTGTCGGCAACCGCGGTTGGGCTTTTGGAAATGAATCCGGACACCCGGCAAGTGTTGCGAACAGTGCACTCGACCGACGATCCGAAATTGACATCAATTGTCACCTCTCCCGCAACGCTCCACGAACTTGCCGAAACTCAAAGTTGCGAGCCCTTAATTGGGCCTGAAGTGTTGGCTGGTGGACAGGTTCCCTGCGACGGGCACACGATTGCCATGCCGATCATGGCTGGGAATAAGTTGTATGGCGTGATCAATCTGGTTGTGTGCAGTAGAGTGCGCCGCGTGCAGGCGGGCCAGCTCGATGTCCTGCGCATGCTCGCTGGATCCGCCGGTACAACAATTGTCAATTATCGTCTCTATCAGGATCTGGAATCTTCGTACTTGCAGGCGATTGCGGCTCTCACCAGCGCCATTGAAGCGCGTGACCAGCACACCGCAGGACATACCGACCGCGTGATAGAACTGGCCCGACTTCTCGCCCTGGAACTGAACTGGGACTTGCGGAAAATCGAAGACCTCGTCATGGGTTGCACTCTGCACGATGTCGGAAAGATCGCTATCCCCGACTCGATCTTGAACAAGAATGGCGCTCTGAACGCCGAAGAACGGGAGAGAATGCTCAGGCATCCGCTCGACGGACTCAAGATTATCGCCAATGTCGACCGACTGAAACCGGCAATACCGTATGTCCTAAGTCATCATGAGCGGTGGGATGGTCACGGATATCCGCGTGGACTCAAAGGGGAAGAGATTCCAATCGAAGGGCGGATTTTAGCGGTGGTCGATACTTTCGATGCGATTCTGTCGGATCGGCCGTATCGCAAGGGGGCGACGATCAAGCACGCTATTGAGGAAATCCGACGGTCAGCCGGATCACAGCTTGATCCGGAGATGGTTGACGTGTTCCTCAGATTGATAGAGAGCGGAAGGATAGACCTGCGAGTGCTCTACGGCCGGCACCGCGACGTCAGCGATTTCACTCCATCGGTGGTCAGCGAAACGGTATCGGCGTAAACGAGAGAATCAAAATCGCCATCGCGATCGTGCCCACGATCGTTGTCTTACGATCAACTACCAAGTCGTCCTGAAGAGTTGGCGGATGCGCCACTCCGAAATAAAGTCCCATAAACGCAAACAACCACCAGACCGACGACTGCGTGCCCAAGAGCAGAAGTCCAATCACCGCTACCCAGCCGAGACGTTTTTGCATGTCCGGCAGTAGGCCGTAGACGATATGCCCGCCGTCGAGTTGCCCGATCGGAAGCAAGTTCATCGCGGTGATGAGCAGTCCTGCCCATCCGGCGACGGCCGCTTCAGGAAAGATGTAGATGAATCCCTGCGGAACACTTCCCGCCAGAAGCGGTGTCAATGTCCGAACCAGCAAAGATTCACCCTGCATGAAAAATCCCATTGCTTTAATGGGTGCATCGTCCGGATTGGCTGGCACTGCGTGGTAGAGTCCATAGACAAGCCAACCCACCGCGACTACCCATCCTGCGATCGGACCGGCGGCGCCAAGTTCGATCAGGTCACGTCGATTCCAGATCGGCGATTTGGATCTGATCACCGCGCCAAATGTCCCGATGATGGTCGGGCCGGGTATAAAGTACGGCCAAGTGGCCGCCAAGCCACGCCGCCGGCTGACCCAGAAGTGCCCCATCTCGTGCACCAGTAGAATCGAAATCATCGCGATTGTGAATACGAGGCCGACGCCGTTACGAAGATCAACCAGCGTATCGTGCCAGGCCATCGGCACCGCCGCGCTGACCAGATCAACGTACGCACTGAAGGTCTCCGATGGCGCGATCCCCTGTTGATCCATACGAAAAGCGACGGCTGAGATATTCTGCATGAAGACGGGGAACATATATATCGTGATAAGAGTCGCCAGAAACAAAATGAGATTGATGGACGGGATACGCAGGCGCGGCCGGGGATCGACGGATAGTGTTATGCGTTCGGCTGACGCCGTGATCGAAAATTGATAGCCACTTGTGCGCAGTCGATCTGAAACAATCTTTGCAGTTCCATCAACAGATATACCGCGAGGGGCGAGTGTCATGGATATCTGATCGCCATGGCGATACGACGTTTCGATTTCACAAATGTCGGCCAGGAGTTT
>JBGAWZ010000147.1:0-5312 GCA_044227335.1 Candidatus Zixiibacteriota bacterium
GAAATATTTCAGCGTGGTTAGTACTGGATTCGGCGCTGTCTGGCCAAGCCCGCACAACGAAGCCCGGCAAATTTGATCGGACAACTCTTCGAGGTTATCCAAATCGGCCATTGTCCCCTGGCCAATTGTGATCCGTTCCAAAATCTCAAGCATCCGCTTGGTGCCGACACGGCAGAACGTACACTTACCGCACGATTCCGCCTGTGTGAATGTAAGGAAGAACTTGGCGACATCGACCATGCAAGTCGTGTCGTCCATCACAATCAACCCGCCCGATCCCATGATCGCGCCGGTCTTGTTGATCTGCTGATAATCAATCGGAAGGTCGCACATATGAGCCGGGATACACCCACCCGAGGGACCGCCCATCTGTACTGCTTTGAACGTGCGGTCGTTCGCGATGCCACCGCAGACATCGAAGACAATCTGATTGATTGTAATCCCCATCGGAACTTCAACGAGGCCGGTGCGCTTAACTTTACCGGCCATGGCGAAGACTTTAGTGCCCTTGCTGTCGGCGGTTCCGTAGCTGGCGAACTTGGCGCCGCCATTTAAGATTATCCACGGGACATTGGCGAATGTCTCGACATTGTTGATATTGGTCGGCTTTCCCCAAAGGCCTGAAACCGCAGGATACGGGGGGCGAATGCGCGGCATCCCGCGCTTGCCTTCAATAGAGAGTATGAGCGCGGTTTCTTCGCCACACACAAACGCGCCCGCGCCCTCTTTTATTTTGATCTCGAAATTGTGCGAAGAGCCGAGAATTTTGTCGCCCAACAGCCCGCGACGCTTCGCCTGACTGATCGCCTGCCGCAGACGTGCGATCGCTTTGGGGTACTCAGCGCGGCAGTAAACATACGCCTCATCGGCTCCGACCGCGTATCCGGCGATGATCATCCCCTCAAGCACTGTATGTGGGTCGGACTCAAGCACCGACCGATCCATAAATGCCCCCGGGTCGCCCTCGTCGGCGTTGCAGATGATGTACTTCTTGTCGCCTTGTGATGCCCGCGCAAATTTCCACTTTGTACCGGTCGGGAATCCGGCGCCGCCACGGCCACGCAGGCCGGAGGCGACAATCTCGCCGATCACCTGATCGGGAGTCATGCCGGCGAGCACTTTCTTGATCGCTTCATACCCGCCGCGGGCGATGTAGTCCTCGATTGAGCCGGGATCGATCTCGCCGCAATTGCGGAGGACAATCCGAACCTGATTTTCAAAAAAACCGGTTTCCCTGCCTTGACCCGAGACGAGCCATTCTTCAACTGGAGTGTCATGCTGTATTTCTTGTTCGATCAGTTTCGGCACACGCTCCGGTGTTATTTCGCCGTAGAGCCGCTTGGTGCCGTTGCCATTGGACACTTCCACCAACACTTCCCGGTAACACATCCCGATACACCCAGTCTCGCCGAGCGAAAAGGTGTCGGGGTGTTTGCGAAGTTCCTCTTCAAACGCCTGGTAGACTTTTTCGCCGCCGGCCGAGATGCCGCAAGTGCCGAGTCCTATCGCGATTTTTTTCACCGGTTATTCCTCCGCTCCCGTTGTGGCGGCGGCCTTGTGCTTCATCTTCTGTTGTCTGATAATCTTGCGGAGTTTTTGGGGAGTTAGCCGGCCAAAAGTTTCGGCATTTATCGTGATAACCGGCGCCAACGAGCAACAGCCGATACAGGCCACTGACAAAAGGCTGAAATTCCCGTCCTCGGTTGTTTCTTCGTAGTTGATATGCAATTCATCCTGAATGACTTCGTACACACCCTTGGCGCCATTCACATGACAGGCGGTGCCGTTGCAGACGCGAATTACATTTTTCCCCAGTGGACGGGTGCGAAATTGGGCGTAGAATGTGACCACACCGTAAATTTCGGCGGTTGGAATGCCAGTGACATGACTTATGTAGTCGATTGCCTTTTCGGATACATACCCGTAGGTATTCTGCGCCGATTGCAACAGAGGAATGAGAGCGCCGGCGTGGCCGTCATGTTTCCACAAATCGACATTGAACGATTTCAGTTGGTCAGTTGGTTGGTCAGCCATATATCCTACAATGAAGTCAGGTTGATAACGCGATTTCGCTTCAGACGCAGGATGCCGTCCAGCGGTTGTATTTTACGGCCGATAATCTGGTCAACCTCGTCGAGCGTTTTGGCAGTTACCACCGCAACGAGATCAGCGCCTCCCCGTGTTGGCAGAGACAGAGCAACCCCGTCAAGAGCAGACACTTGTGATCGCACAGTCTCCTGTACCGATGTTTCCACATCGGCAAAGACCCAGGCACTACAATCGCCGTTGGCCGAAGTTAGTTGGCTAAACGGCGGCGCGGGAGTAAGGACCTCGCACATTGTCATGGCGATATCCCCAGCCAACCGGTGGAGAAAATTCATGAGGGGATCGGAGGAGCCTTCGACGACAACGATGAGGTTGGCGTGGCCATCGACGGCATACCATTGGGAAACACCGGCAACAGTATTCAAGTCCTTCGTGATCGGCACCAACCGATCATGATCGGGGATAGTGACAACGAAGATAGCCAAACGATTCACTTGTGACCCTGCACAATCCGGCCGCCGAACTTTGGGAAATCTTTCACAAACAACTCCAAAAAAATCCGGCCGGTTGCGGCCGTCATTTACTACTGTTATCGGAACAAAAATAGTCTTAGAGTTGGTAACTGTCAATGATTAGAGACAAAAAAGGTTCGCTCTTCATTAGTGTACTTCACTGTATTGTATTAACTTGGAGCGAAGCGAGTGTATATCAAGATGATAACAAACCAACAGGTCAAGTTGGCGGCCTATGAGGCTGGCTTTGATCTTTGCGGAATAACCTCGCCGGAGCCGATTCCGGAGTCGGCTCAGCGATTCAGTCAATGGCTGGAAGCCGGCCGACAGGGAGAAATGTCCTGGCTGAACCGAACCGCCGAGCGCCGCTCTGATCCGCGTCTACTGCTCGAAGGTGTGCGGTCAGTCATTATGCTTGGACTGAATTACTATCAAGCAAACTCACAGAATACGCCTGCACAATCCGGGCGAGTATCGCGCTACGCACGAGGGCGTGATTATCATAAGGTTATTGAAAAGAAAACACGCGCATTTGTCGAAAGACTGCGCAGTGAAATCGCCGCCGAATCAATCTCTGCCGCTGATCATCTGGCAGTAAAGTGGTGGGTAGATTACGGGCCAATGCTGGAACGGGCCTACGCCGCGAAAGCAGGGCTTGGGTATGTTGGGAAAAACGCGATGCTCATCAACCGCAAATACGGTTCGTGGATTTTTCTCTCTGAAGTGATCTCCAATCTCGAACTGGAATTCGACGATCCGAAGGCGGTGAATCACGGTCGGTGCGGGACCTGCAGGCGGTGTATCGAGGCCTGTCCGACCGGGGCAATTGTCGACGACGGCATCATCGACGCCCGTCGTTGTGTGTCGTATCTCACTATTGAGCGTCCCTCGGAAATCCCGTCGGCGCTGGCTGTTCGGATGGGGAACATGATCTTTGGGTGCGATATCTGCCAGGAGGTTTGTCCGCACAATGGACGAGCGGTCCCGACAACGCAACGGGATTTCGACTGCTCCCGTGGTGTGGGGGAGTTTCTGGACACGGTCAAAGTACTCAAAATGCAGTCGCGGGAGGAATTCCTGGCGCTAACCGCCGGCACGCCGCTCACCCGGCCGGGGCTTGATAATCTACAGCGCAATGCCCGGATTGTGCTCGAAAACCAGTCGGGCGAAAAAACGCCGTCGAGTGTGGATAAGTAGGAGAGCCAATTGGCGGATTTACTTGCGATTGAGCCAACCGAGAGACAAATTACCTGCATGCCGCTTATTGCCCCATCTGTTTTAGCCGCCGATTTCGGGCATCTGGCCGATGATCTCAAAAGCGCCGAATTGACCGGTGTGAAGTTGTTTCATCTGGACATCATGGACGGTCACTTCGTGCCCAACATCTCGTATGGTCCCGGTATCGTGAAAATCATCAATAGCCTCTCCGGCCTGTTTCTGGACTGTCATCTCATGCTCACACAGCCGGAGCGATACTTTGAAGCTTTCGCCGACGCCGGCGCGGATAACATTACGTTTCACTTGGAGGTCCATCCTGATCCGCGCGCACATGCCGCCCGTCTGCATGAAATGGGAATCAAAGCCGGGCTGTCTATTAATCCCGACATGCCGATAGAAAAAGCCCTGCCCTATCTGGAGCACTTTGAGTATTTGCTGATCATGTCGGTTTTCCCCGGATTCGGCGGACAAAAGTTTATTCCGTCAGCAATTGAAAAAGTGGCAGTGGCGCGCGATTTTATCAGCAAGAACAGACTAAAGACCCTTATCGAAGTCGACGGCGGTGTCGACCGCACCAATGCCGGTACGCTCGTCTCAGCCGGTGCTGATATTCTGGTTATGGGGACCGCTTTTTTCAAAGCAACCGATCGGCAACAATTGGTAACTGAAATTCAGAATTGAGAGCCAAGTGAAGACCAAACGACCAAGCCCCGGCGCCACATTCGTAGTCAATCCGGGCCTTGCTGGGCGAAAGTACGCCAAGCTGATAGCGACCGGAAGTCGTCAGCGCATGCTACCCGGCATCATGTCTCGTCAATCATCAGCTATCAGCAGTAAACCTGAACTGCAGGAGCTAATCGCCAATCGCCTGGGCTGGGTTGATATCGCCACCACAATGCAGAGCCACGTCAACCTGATCGAGTCATTTGGTAGTGCTGCCATAGCCGACGGTCTCAATCAGGTAGTCGTGATGGGCATGGGCGGATCTTCGCTCTGCCCCGAGGTATTCAAGCTGATCTTCGGCCGTCGCAAGGGCATCAAATCGATAGACATTCTCGACTCCACCGACCCGGTTGCTATCAATTCTGTAGCGGACCGGCTTGATCTTCACAAGTCGCTGTTTATCGTTGCTTCCAAATCGGGCGGCACTGTAGAGACCCGCTCGCACGAAGCTTTCTTCATAGAGAAATGCAAAGCGGCTGGAATATCAGAGTATGGCCTTCATTTCGCGGCGATCACTGACCCCGGTTCAGATCTGGAAAAGTTCGCCGGTGAAAACAACTATCGACAAATTTTTCGTAATCCGCCGGATATCGGCGGGCGGTACTCTGCCCTGTCGTACTTCGGTCTTGTCCCTGGTTGGTTTGCAGGCATAGATTTGCAAAAGCTCCTTGGCGAGGCGGTATCGATACAGTCAATATTTCAGGCTCGCGACGACGAATCAAATCCGGCGCTCGCGCTGGGTGCGCTCATGGCGGCGTGCGCTTCAAGTGGGAGAGATAAGTTAACTTTCGTCGCGTCACTCAAAATCGCACC
>JBGAWZ010000002.1:0-23955 GCA_044227335.1 Candidatus Zixiibacteriota bacterium
GGCGGCACTTTGCGGTTTGATCTGCCGAAATCCGGTGTGTTAACCGCCTCGGGTATGACCGGTCCTAATGACGGCGGTGTGACAAATGCATCATCATTCTTGATATTCCCTTCAAACCGCGTGACCGCGATTTCCATTCCAGCCGCGTCGACGCTGATCTCACCCGGGACTACGGGCGCGCCTTTGCTTACCTTCGCCCTGTACAATGGATATGTCGGTCAGCAGAAAACACTCACCCAGGTAAATCTTACCAATAGCTCGCGCTCGGCATCGTCACAGAGCTTTGCCGATCACGAGTTGGGCCTGGTGTCGCTTTACTGGGACACGAACAAGAATCGAATCCTCGATAAGGACCAGCTCGTCGGAACCGGGCTTTTCACAGACGGGTCTCTGCGCTTTGAGAGTTTCACCGCGTCACTTCCAGCCGAATCGCTCGCCTACTTTTTCGTCACCGCCGACTTGCCCCTCGATCTGGTTGACAGCGACTCCCTATCGACGAGCATTTCGAACGCAACGGACCTCTCCTTTGCCGAATTTGTAAATCTCAACGGCGATCTGCCGCTCTCAAGCGGCGGACATTTTGTTGTCGATGGATCGATACGCCATCAATATGGCATCCACGGCCCGGCCGGCCGCTCGATTTCTCCCGGTGACAGTGATGTTGTCCTGCTTGCCTTTTCTCCGGCCGCCAATGGGGATCAGCAGGATTGGCTGAACTCTCTACACGTAGCGAATCTCGGAACTGCCTCCGGTACGGACATTTCAGAACTATCGCTCTGCCACGATGTAGACGGCGACAATCAACTGGATTCCGGCGATTCAAGCCTTGGGCTTCTTGCTTACAGTGAAGGAACGTGGTCCATTGTGGGGCTTACTATTCCGGTGACCTCCGATCCTTCTCACCTGCTGGTCGTGGGAGACATCTCGGCTTCGGTAAATCCGAACGCCACGATTCACCTGGTAATTCCCAAACTGGGCTGCCTTTATGAATCTGGAAACGATGGTCCTACAGACTCATCACTCGTCGCACCGGGAATCTTCACCGTGTCAACATCGGGACTTAGAGTCTCGGTCGGTTTGGCGCAAACGAGCTTCTCAGTCGGCCAGAAGATTGACCTGCCGTTTACTATCACCAACGTGTCGGGAAGTGCGATCGACTCAGTGTATGGCGTACTTACCGGGTTGTCTGACTCTGCGCTAGTGCGTCTCGACAGCAGTGCATCCGGTCCGGTTGACCTGCCCAACGGCGGATCATTCACGAGCAACTTCTATTTCACGGCGACCTCCGAAGGAAATGTGGCCTGGACACTGAGAGCAGTTTCAATGGAGCCGACAGATTCGTCAATCCTCCTTACATCGCCGCGGGTCTCGATCCAGCGTGCCATATCGCCGGTAGCGCCACAACTGCTCAATACCAGTCCGACTGCGGTTACTAAGGGGCAGACGAATATCTTTCCGATGACTCTCGGGTGTAGTCATCCCGACACCGGAGTTACTGTAGCGGCAATGACAATGCAGGGCCTTCGATTCCGCGTCAGCGACGGACAGGGCGTCACCGTTTTGGCAAACTCGGTATTCAGCCGACTCCTGATAGCCACCGGTTATGAAATCTTGTCTGTTGTCACGAACGTGCCCGCTCAGTCAGAAATAGAATTTACATTCGGCAATCCGGTCACGATTAATCCGGGAAGTTCGCAGAACTTGATGTTGATTGTTGACATTGCGCCGAACGCCTCCGCGGCCGACTTTCGCATTTCCATCGACAGTGCCTCGTGGATACCGCTGTTGGATGCCAATACCGGGCAGACCATTGTGAACGCCCCGACCGTTGTCTACCCGCTGCGCACTGCTCCCACCCGAATCGACGCACCATCACAGCAGATAGCAGTCTCGGCTGTATCGTGCGCGTTGCCCACAATCAACTTCGGGCAACAGAATGCACCGATTCTCAAGCTTCGGGTTAGACATGGTGGACAGCCCGGGAGTTCCGGAGTACAAATAACGCGCCTCTCTATGGAAGTGACCGACTCCACGGGAATCAGTTTGCCAGCCGGGGAGCTGTTCAGCAACATATCCGTCTGGCGCCAGAGTTACCTGATCGGCGAAGTGTCTCTTGCATTGCAGGATTCGTCAGCAATCGACATCCCGTTATCTACTCCTCTTAACTTGAATGCTCAGGAGATCGACTCAATGATAGTGGCTGTTTCGGTCAGAGCGGCCACTTCAGCATCCGGTTTCTGTCTGCACATGTCCGATAGTAGCAGGCTTACCGTGCGGGACCTCAACACCGGAACCGCGCTGCTTGCTGTGTCTGATACGGCTCTGTCCGCTGGCAACACTTTTCCGATCCACTCGATCTGGTCGACGTTTAGGATGGCCGCCGAGCCGCTTGCCATTTGTCCAGTCGATTCCGCGCCGTCGATGGTCGTGGGCGGCGCCGACTCGATATCATTGATTTCTCTTTCGGTAAGCTATCCCACGACATTCCAACATTCAGCGGTACGCTTAACCACGGTGAATCTGAGCTTTGGAGACGGAGCCGGAAATATACTGGATCCCCGCCAACTCCTTGACCGCATTGGTGTGCGCGTCGCCGGTGGTGCGATCCAATACAACCAGGAGATGTTTGTTACGGCCGGTCAGTTGAGAGTTCGGTTGTCGGATACCGGAGTGGTATTCCAGGCCGGAGATAGTCTTCAGCTAGCCCTGATCGGCGACCTGCGCTTTGAGGCGCCGTATTCTACTTTTGCGGTAGACATAGTCGGGCTGGACGAGTTCTCGGCACACGACATGAGCGATCCAAACCGGGATATCAGCGCACATTCATCCACTCAGTGCCTCAGCTCTTTTCCATTTCA
Organism: Candidatus Zixiibacteriota bacterium; assembly: GCA_044227335.1. Classification (GTDB taxonomy): domain Bacteria; phylum Zixibacteria; class MSB-5A5; order GN15; family FEB-12; genus JACRAV01. The sequence goes on from JBGAWZ010000002.1 coordinate 2,859, forward strand.
AACCAAGACCACGTCGATTCTTCTGCCTGCCGGGAGGCCTGTTATCGCACGAACACCGGGGCCGGTACGAATTGCCTCGGTCGGAAGTCAGGGAATCGCGATGTATGAGGGGATGCTTTCATACAACTCGCCGTCACCATCAGGCCAGATAGAAATTCTCGCGCTCTCCGCCAAGCTGAACCACCGTAATTCTTCAGACCCGGTATCCTCGTGTATAGCAAAGATTCACTTTGAGGTTGACGGCGTCGTGGTTGGCACCGACAGCACTTTGATCAACGACACGCTCGCTCTTGATATTCCCAACGGAGTTACGTTGAGCCGTGGCGAAAGCGTACCTATCCGAGTGATTTGTGACATTTCGCCGGGTGCAGTGCCTGCAAATATTGAAATGGTATTCACGGACTCGACATTTCTGACCGTCGTCGACAAGAGCTTGCACATTGCTATATATCCGATACTCTCCGGCTCCTTGTACCCGACTGCCGCGGGAGAGATATCAATAGTAGCAGCGGATTTGAAAACGTCGTTCACGAATTACCCCAATCCGTTCAATCCGGCTCAAGGCGGAGTCACGATCATCGGATTCAACCTGAGCGAAAGCGCACTGATCGACATCGACATCTTCACAATAACCGGCGAGCTGGTGTTTCGGGTATCAAGCCAATCACGTCGATCCGCGGGCGCACAACAGACTGATACTTGGTCTGGTCTGAATGGTGAAGGGCAGGTCGTCATGCCCGGCGTCTATTTCTGCCGCATCTCAGCGACCTACGATTCGGGGAGAGTTGAAACTTTCAAACGGAAAATCGCGGTGTTGCGATGAAATACTGGCGAAAAAACATTCTTCTCATGTGCCTTTTTGCAAGTGGCGCCGGCACTCTGGCTCAGACTGGGGGTGTCGGATCGCCGTTTGGAATGGGCATCGGATCGCGTGATCTGGCGCTAGGGGGATCTAACATCGCCGTATGCGACTTTTCCACCGCGCCCTATTGGAACCCTTCGAGATTGGCCCGCAGTGAACAGTACAGTATCACGGGCTTTCACACCCGCTTGTTTGACACCGACGTTACTTACCAGTATGTGGGCATTGTGATCCCCACGCTGGATTGGGGTGCCATAGGATTCGGTGTTACTCGGCTGGGTATCGACGGTATTGAAAAACGTGACGCCTCGAATTTGCTGCTTGATACGATCGGGGATGATCGTCTCGGCCTGCGAATCGGATATGGCCGCGCGATTGGCTCACTCGATGTGGGGCTGTCCCTGTCGCTTGAGACCCATTCGCTGGATACCTACAAAGCAACTTCTACCCCCGGCCTGGACATCGCCGCCACAAAGATGGTAACATCGCCGTTTCGCTGGTGTGAGAATCTGTCGTTCACTCTGGTAGGGCGAAATGTCATCTCTCCCTCGATGCGCTTGGTCGACGAATCGGTGAAATCGCCGTTTGAACTTCAGGTCGGCCTGAGCACTAAAGTGCTTCTCTCAGGCGAAAGCGGAAATGCACTCGGAATTACCGGTGGCTACTCCAAAGCAGAGAATGCACTCGGCATAGGATCGGTCGGTTTGGAATGTTCCCTCTTTGATATTCTCAAGCTCCGTGGTAGCTATCGGGAAAACCACTTGTCGACCGGAGCCGGAATTTCTTTTACTGGTATCAGCTTTGACTATGCTCTTGTCGATCGCGAGCTGGGTGCGCTGCATATGATCTCGCTGACCACAAGTGTCGGCAAATCAGTTAGTGAGCGACGCGCTATTCGTACTCAGCATCGGGAAGCGGCCTTTAACCGCCAGATGAGCGACCGTCTAACTCGGAAAAACGCCGAGCAAGCCTCCCAGTTGTTCGATGCAGGCAAGCAAGCACTGTCTGCTGGCGACCTTACGACCGCCGATGCCAATCTTGATCGCGCTCTCTTTTTGGCTCGCGGAACCGGAATCGACACCTCCGAATATGCAACTCTTCTGGGGCAAGTACGGCAACTGGTCGAACAATCGAGTATGCAATCCGAATTAGTCAGACTTTTGGATTCAGCACGCGCTCGTCTGTCTGCTTCTGATTATCCGTCGTGTCAATACTTCGCCGGCATGGCACTGACGCTTGATTCAACTTCAAGCGAGGCAAAGTCTCTGCAAAGCCAGGCGATGCAAGCCACTGCCGATGCATCTCGACAGGAGGATTTCATCCAGCGGCAGGTTTGGTTTATTGACTCCCTCATCAGCTATGGAGAGGTGGATCAGGCTCTTTCGGCCGCAAGGTCGCTGAACAGTGTCCTCGGGCAATACCCTCAGGCACAGACCTCGTTGAAAAAGGCGGAGTTTGAGTACTACAGAGCCGAAGCCGAAAAGGAACTTTCAGCAAGAGCGTACGCACAATCTCTGGTCTTGTTGGACTCAGCCCTTGTTCGCTTGCCCGGTCATTCCCGATGCCTCGAACTTCAGAAGATATGCCGGGCCGAAATACGCTCGACTCAGTTGACAAGTAAGATTGCTACGTCGTCGGCCCCTGCGCTAAGCCGTGAAGTTCTCAAGCAGGTTCACAACACGTATGGAAAGGCCCAAGATGCGTTTAACCGAGGAGAGCTCACACAGGCCATTGCCAACTGGGAAGAAGTTGAACATTTGGCTCCTGGATATCAATCGGTAAGAGAATATCTCCTCAGGGCATACCGTTTTGTCGGCATTGATCTCTATGGCCAAAATCGGCTTTCTGAAGCACTCCAGATTTGGGATAAAGCGCTGAAGATCGCTCCTGAAAATTCCGAAATCGCCGCCTATGCCCGGCGTACCCGAAACGAGATAGAGAAACTGAAAGCCCTATCGTATGACAACTGAGACTACAAGCAGTCACGTCCTGCCGTGGCCATCGGCGGCGACCTACAAGCACTCGATTCAATTACGGGTTTCCTTGTACGTCGGAGGCCTGGTAGTAATTCTTATGCTTGCCACGGGTCTCATAGTCTCGGACCGGTTGGCGACCACTGTTACTCAACACGTCGTGGACAAACTACTTGTTCAGGCACGTTCATATGCAGGGGCGGCCGCGAAGCAGATCATAGCCGCCGATGGTCCCGACGTGCTGATGTTAACCGATATCTGCAAGAAGCTGATGGCGGACAATCCGAATTCCGGCTGGGCAGGGATCGCCAATGACAGCAACAGGTTCCTTGCGCACAGTGATATGAAGCAAGTTATCGGTGAATCATGTCTTCGTTTGTCGCAGACGGAAGGCTACGCGGCAGGCCTGCGAACAGGAGAAGTTCTTCAGATTTCAAAGGACTCAATAATAGTCGCCGTATCCATCACCGAACAAGGGGTCAATCTGGGGACGCTCGCGATGGCGTCGTCGACCGGTCAAATACGAGCTGTACGAAGGTCGGCCCTCGTCACCATAGCTCTCATCACGCTCATCATGACCGCCGCTGGTGTTCTTTTGACGGCTTTTGTTCTGAAACGCCAACTCAAGCCTCTGCGACTCATCACAGAATCTCTCCGGAAAGTCGGGATTGGAAACTTGGCCCTCGAACCGCCGGTCAGTGACAGGAGTGAGTTTGGTTTTCTCGCCGACACCCTTCGCGTCATGGGAAGTCGGCTTCAACACGCCCAGATGCAGGCAGTTGAGACAGACCGTATGACCCGAGAACTTGAAATCGCCCGGGAAATCCAGGCCAATATCCTCCCCAAGGAGTTCCCAACCGGTTCGAACTACCTACTCGCCGGAACGTACCGTAGTGCCCTGACAGTCGGCGGTGATTACTACGACTTCATCGACTTGGGAGACGGGAAACTCGGTGTACTAGTCGCTGACGTTTCCGGCAAATCACTCCCCGGCATGCTCGTCATGCTACTCACCCGTGATCTGGTAGTCAAACATGCCCGCCGATGTAAAACCCCGTCGGAGCTACTCTCGATTGTAAATCGCGAATTACTGCCGGAGGTGCGCAAGGGCACTTTTGTCACAATGATATACGGTATTCTCGATACAAATTCGGGCCGTTTTGACTTCGCTTCTGCCGGGCACAATCCACTCATCTATGTTTCTTCGGAGTCACAAGAGTGTAAAGTAATCAAGACCAAGGGCTACCCTCTTGGGATGATGAGCCCCGGGCAATTCGAGCATCGCATAGAGTCGGCCAATATTCAACTCGCCTGCGATGATTGGTGCATCCTGTATACCGACGGTATCAATGAAGCATTGAATGACGGCAAAGCCGAATACGGCATGGATCGATTCCTCTCCGTTATTGCTCGATGCACTACGCAATCTGCCACTGATCTCACCCGCTCCGTGATGGACGATGTCTTTGCGTTTGTCGGCCAATCATCCCAGTCGGACGACATAACACTTCTGTCCCTGAAATGGGTGGACAACCACCCAACATGCCTGCAACATCAAATGAACGAGACTAAGCATGCCGCAAGCCACTAGACAGATCTGCACAATTGTGCTCCCGAGCGAGTGTACATTGACCGAGGAAATTGCTTTTCAGCGGCAAGTACAACAGGCCATCTCCAAAAAGCCCGACCTCGTACTACTGGATTGCCAGTACCTGCAAAGAGTAGTCTCATCCCATATAAGACTACTCTGGGGTGCTCGTGAACGGTGTGGGGACAATCAGGCAGAACTGCGCCTCTCCAATCCAACGTCGGCGCTGATGCGAATTCTACGCACGTTGGACCTCGTCGACTCATTTCAATACGAGGGCATTGATCACCACCGGGGACAGCGGCTTGATCAGGATCTGGGGATGGAACGCATGCCGCGTACTTTTACAGACGCTGTACATCCGACAGTGACCTGTATTGACGACTCCATCGCCCACTTCATGGGCTATCTGGCAGACGCCCGAGTCAGCGCCACTACTTTGATCGAGTTAAGAACTATCTTCTACGAAATTGCGACCAACATTCGTCTTCACTCAGGAATCTCACCCCAAGACCACTTCACAGTTGACGCCCATGCAGACTGGGACTGTGTGACAATGACATTTACCGATTCGGGCACGCAATTTGATCCAACCGTCGGAACAGCGCGGATGGATATTGTTGCCGCTACCCACCAGCGAAAACATCGAGGATTCGGGCTGATCATGATCCGCAGACTTGCCGACAACATTTCGTATCGCCGTGATCCCGCGTCAGGAAACGTGCTGACAATCACCAAGAAATGGTGCAGGTAATATGAATGTACTGAATTACAGTCAGCAGGTAATCTCGGATCGGGTAACCCTGATACAGCTCGGGCAGATGCTTGATAACAATAATGCCGATGCCGTTGCACAGACAATTACCGAGGCCCAGACGAATGGGGCTAAGTTCGTCATCATCGACTTCGAAGGCCTTGAGTTCCTTTCATCTGCAGGTGTCGGTGCCATTATCGGAACGATTGAAGCTTTCCGGGATCTCGGCGGCGACATTGTTTTATGCAATGTATCAGAAACAACTTCGCATGTGTTACGCGTGCTCGACCTGTTTGACTTCCTCACGATTGTTGGAACGCGACAGGAAGCCATAACTTTCTGCGAACAGTCATAACCAAAGGCTCCACATGCGGATTGCAACGTCTGACAATACAGAGCCTGCCGGAACCTCTCTCCAACAGGAACGAAAGGTGCTGGCGCTTGAGGCATTGTCAAACCTCACGGAACAGTTTTCCCGTGATCCCGATATTCAGACTCTGATCGATGCTATCGTATTGACAGTTGCCGGTCAATTTGCGCTGACGGGTGCGTTGATAGTAATTCGAAAAAATGATCTGAACTCCGCCGAAGTGCTGTCGTCTGCAACCGGCAGACTTAAGAGTGTACCGGTGCGCTCTGCATATCTGCCGACAATCGCGCAGATTCACAACTCGTTGACCTGCTCGCGTCCAGTTTTCCTGGATGAACTCGTTTTGGATGGAAATGATTTCGCTATCGTACAGGAATTGCGAGCCGATGGTGTCCGGATATGTGTTCCACTTCCTGCAAATGGCTCTGTATACGGTGCTGTATTCATAGGACCTCGCGTGGGCAATCTTCAGTTTTCTGAGGCCGACATATTTCTTCTCAAACACTTCGTGATTACAATAGCACCGCTTCTCGCCAACTCCTTGCTGTATGCGGACATGGCGGCACTCAGCACCCGTCATGCACAAATCCTCGACAGCGTACGACAAGCAATGTTTGTGTTCGGTTCTGCCGGAAAGATGCTCCTGGCCAACCGTGCCGCTTCCAGTCTGCGAGCGTCTCTTGGTGGTGCAAACGTTGCTCCGTTGGAAGCCGGATTGACTATCCAAGAGGTTTTTCCAAATGACCTCTTCCCCGGGTGGGCAGAGCGGTTTCACGGTCTTCAATTTACTCCATCAATGCGCTTTCCAACCACCATGTGTGCAAAGGGGCCTGACGGCGATTGCGTCTTCAGCGTCAGCATTCGACCCGGTATCGTTTTCTCGTCCTCAGAGAAGGGCGTGATCGTGACCCTGGACGATAAGACAGAGGAAACAAGCATCGAGCGTCGGATGTTTGAACTCGAAAAATTCGCCGAACAGGGAGTCATGGCATCTTCCATCGCTCACGAACTCAACAATCATCTTGGCATGATTCTTGGTGGTGTCGAGCTTGCTTCGCTTGCCAACGAGAAGGAGAATCATTCAAAAGTCTCTTCCACGCTTGCCAAGCTGAAGGAGAGTATTACGCGCATGGAACGCTTCACGGCGGGACTCATGGATTACGCTCGCGTCAACCCGCAGAAGCAGGACTCGGACATCAACGCGGTGCTGTCCGATGTTATCACATTCGCCTCAGCTCAGAAGCGCTTCAGCTCAGTGACGCTTTTGACGAACTTGGCTCCACAGGTGCCGTTGATACCGATTGATAGAGATCAAATAGCACAGGTCATCATCAATGTTCTGAACAACGCCGCCGACGCAATAAAGGAAACCGGGCGCCGCGATGGCGTGGTTATCGTATCGACTCTCATGCACAACGGAGAGCTGGTATTGTCGGTGTCAGACAATGGCAAGGGCATATCCCCTGATGTGAGAAATAAGTTATTCAAGGCTCATCTGACCACTAAGCCAAACGGCCACGGCTACGGACTGATCACTTGTGCAAAAATCCTCGAGCATCACGGGGCAACGACACAAATCGAGAGCGAAGTGGGTTTTGGTACGACATTCAGGTTCACTTTCCCACTATCTTAGTCTGTCTTGACCTGTTTTCACTATCAGAAGTGAAGCATCGCTCCTGACGCAATCACGGGGACGCGCCGCGGAACTCCGCTCTTTCATCGCGCAGTGAGCATTCGTTACCACAATACATCCACCGAAGGCTGTTGTAGCCGACGTTGCTTCAGGAAACAGACTCGCGAGGGCTATGCTGAAGCAAGATTCAACCCAAGGAGGAGTAATACCGGACCAGCGATCCCGCCCAGAAAGACAGCTCCGGCCAATCGAAAACTATTCTTCCGATTCATACGCAGTAGTGAAAATCGGTTGCTCCTACGGACCACCCAGGGTATCACTCCCATCGCCCCGCCCAAATACAGCAACCCCGCCAACTGGAACGGCAACAGGTCCTCAAGCAACAATTTGCTGAGCGGAGTGGCGGTTGCAAACAAAAGCGCTGAAATGAGTGCCATGAATAGTGCTAGCATAAGACTTCAATATACAGGCCCGATTTTCACGGTCAACAACGTGGGTACGGCGGGCCACCGTGAAGTAGCCCGCGTACTCCACACACGATTACATAGTCTGGTCTACTATCTGCCGTCGACCGAATAACAGGTAAAGCACAGGAATGACTATCATATTGAGAAACGTGGCCGTCAATAAACCACCCAAAATTACAATCGACATCGGCGATTGGATCTCACTGCCCGGTTTGTGGCTCGCCAGAGCGAGTGGAATGAGTGCCAATCCCGCCGTTAAAGCAGTCATCAGTACCGGAGTCAAGCGCTCCAACGAACCCTGAATGACAGCATCCTTTAGCAAAAGTCCTTCTTCATCGATTAGGTGGTTGTAGTGCGACACCATCAGAATGCCGTTTCTGACGGCAATTCCAAACAGCGTGATAAAGCCAACCAGCGAGGCGATTGTAATGACCCTGTGTGTCACAAACACCGCCACAATACCACCTATCAAAGCCAAAGGCAGGTTCGCCATGATCAGCGATGCCTGGCGGAAATTGCCAAACTCCATGTACAGCGCAATCAAGATGGCAACGATAGAAATCAAGCTGAAGATCGTGACCGTGCGAGTTGCCTCTCGCTCGCTTTCGAACTGACCTCCGAACTCCACAAAGTACCCCTGCGGCATCGGCACTCCGGAAGAAATCCTGGCTTCGATTTCCTTCACGACACTATTGAGATCGCGACCTGTGACATTGGATTGCACGACGATCTTGCGTTGGGCATTTTCTCGGGCAATGTAGTTTGGTCCCTTGTCGACAATGATATCAGCAACCGTTGCCAGCGGAATGCGGGCACCGGTTGGCGTGTCTATCAGACTATTTCGCACGGCCTCGAGATTGTCACGATACTCCGGCGCATAGCGAACGATCAAATCGTGGCGTCCATTCTGCTCATAAACCTCGGATGCTTTCACTCCCAGAAATGCGATGTCGACAAGCTCATCAAGGTCGGCCGGTCGAAGCCCGTAAAGCGCCATGTGCTCACGATTGGCGCGGATACGCACCTGCGGGATATCAGCCTGCTGGTCAACCGAGAGATCGACGATCCCCGAGATTCCTTCCATCTGCCGTTTGACCTGTTCAGCAAGTTTGCGCAATTTATATAGGTCAGTTCCGAATATCTTGACTGCGATATTGGCTCGTGTTCCGGATAACATGTGATCGATGCGATGACTGATCGGCTGACCGATGGTGATAACTGTACCCGGCACCATCGTCAGTTGTCGCCGAAGTTCCTCCATCACTTCCTTTTTGGGATGCTTGGAGAAGTCGGTCTCCACTTCGAGTTCGTGCGCGTGAGAACCCATCGAGTGCTCATCCATCTCGGTTCGTCCGGTACGTCGAGCAGTCGACTTCACCGCCGGATGCGACAACAGAATGTCTTCGACCATCGCCCCGATCTTGTGTGACTCCTCAAGTGACGTTCCCGGAACGGTGGCGACAGATATATTGAGTGTTCCCTCGTTGAATTCGGGAAGAAATGACCGGCCTAAGAACGGCAACGTGGCAATTGCCATGGCAACGAGTAGAGCCGAAGTTCCAAGTACCAGCCAACGCCTACGCAGGCAAAAGTCGAGCGTCGGCCGATATAGTTGCTTAAGTGTTCGCACCAGCCAGCTGTCGCCATGCTGTTTAGGTGATGTTTTTCGCAGAAGCCACGAACTCATCGCCGGGGTCACCGTTACGGCCACCAACAACGAGGCGAAGATAGAAACAGCGTAAGCCAATCCAAGTGGCTTGAGCATTCGGCCCTCGACGCCGCTCAAAAAGAAGAACGGCACAAAAACGACAATGATGATAAAGGTCGCCATGGCGACCGGTCCGCGGATCTCGGACGAAGCAGAAGCCACCACTGCGTCATACGGACTTCGCTCGCCTTCCGGCTTGGCCACGTTTTGCCGAATCCGACGGTAAACATTCTCGACATAGATAATGGCATCGTCTACCAGCACCCCTACCGCGATAGCCAGTCCGCCCAGGGTCATCGTATTGACTGACAGCCCAACCGCCTTGAGGACCAGCATGGCAATGACTAACGAAAGCGGAATCGCAACTACAGATATGATTGTCGTCCGGAAGTTCAGAAGGAACAAGAAGAGAATGACGATGACGAGGATCGCGCCGTCGCGCAACGCCTCGACAACGTTTTCCACCGCCACCTCGATGAAATCGGCTTGCTTGAATATGTCGGTATGAAGTGTAACATCTGGAGGTAGCGTAGATCTCACTTGATCCAGAGTGGCCTCGATCTGGTGAGTCAACTCCAAAGTGTTGGCGTCAGGCTGCTTACTGACAACCAATAGAACGCCATCCTCGCTGGAAATCGATGCCGTACCCAGTTTGACCGCCGGCGCCATCGAAACATCCGCCACGTCACGAACCAGTATGGGGACACCGTTGCGAGTCTCCACAACCGTGAACGCCACGTCGTTGAGTTCTCGAATACGTCCAATGCCGCGCAACAGGTACTCTTCGCCCGACTGCACGAAGAAACCACCTGTAGCGTTGATGTTCGACTCGGATACGGCTTTCAGTACATGCTGTAAGGTCAGATCATATTTGGCCAGCAGATAGGGATTAATCCGCACCTGGTATTGCTTGACCTCGCCGCCATACACCAGCACCTGTGAAACACCGGGAACAGACTGCAAACGGCGGCGAAGATCAAAATCGGCCATCGTGCGCAGTTCCATCTCCGAGGTCGAATCGGCGGTAAGGCCGACCAGCATGATTTCGCCCATGATCGAAGTGATCGGAGCAAGTATCGGGCGGTCTACTCCTTCCGGAATACTCGCCTGGATCGCCTGGAGCTTCTCGTTGACGATTTGTCGGGCGATATAGATGTCGGTTCCCCAGTCAAACTCCACCCAAATGGTGGACAGCCCCTGAATCGAATTCGAGCGAACTCGGCGAACACCGGATGCGCCGTTGACCGCAGTTTCGATTGGGAATGTCACCAGCATTTCCACTTCTTCAGGGGCCATGCCGTGGGCTTCAGTCATAATAGTAACCGATGGTGCAGTCAGGTCTGGGAAAACGTCGACCGGTAGCTTAAGCGTTGTATACACGCCGACTACCAGTAGCCCAACGGCCGCCAAAAGGACAATCAGCTTATTGCGCAGGCTGATCTGCATCAGTTTTTCAAGCATTGTATGTCCTTCTCGCCTCAGTGCGCATGGGGGTGGCCGATGGCCGCCGTGGTTGACGCCAGTTTCACCATGTATCCGCCGCGCGTAACGACTCGCTCTCCTTCAGAGAGACCGTCGAGGATGGCGATCCAGCCACGGTCATGGTTTCCGGTTTTGACTACACGCTTTTCAAACGACTCGCCGGAAACATGCACAAAAACCACAAGCTGTGTTTCCTCATCAAACAATGCGGTTTCGGGTACCGCTACTGCTGTCTGGCTATCGCCATTGAGCAATTCTCCGGGAAGCGACTGCCCAATTTTCAGAAGATTGCCTTCGTTAGGAACTTCCAACAAAAGTGGCACAGTACGAGTTTGAGGATCGAGAACCGCGCCGGAACTGACTATCCGGACGTCGGAGCCGTCCAACACGATTCCGGTATCCAGCCCGGGGACGGTCAGGTAGATTCCAGATGGCGTCCCGAGCGTGTAAAAGTCCTTTTCGAAGACACTTACCTTGAGCCAAACGCGGTCCGGATCAACGACTGTAATCAGAGGTTGACCCGCAGTGACAGTCTGACCAGGCCGGACATGAACTGCCGAGATGACGCCGGATATTGGAGAGCGTACTTCCAGAAGTGTCGAATCGGTCGTATTGCCAAGAGCATCAATACCGGCCTTCCGCACCAGATACTCCTGGCGCAATCGCTCATAATCACGTTTGGAGATGGCATCGCGCTGTAAGAGGCGTTCTGCTCTTTCGAACTCCTGCTTGGATTGCTCGTATGCCAGTCGCTGTTCAGTCCAACTATTTGATCCTTCAAGCGGCGGCGCAAGGGCCACCAATCGCTGACCAGCGCGAACGATTGTCCCTACCGGAGCAACAGGAGATACGCTACCTGCTTTGACAATTCCCGCCGCCGGGGCAGAAATTTCAGCCGAAGCATTGTTCCTCGGCGTCACTTCCGCGACTGTATGGACCGAGTGTTTGACTTCGCGCAGTCTCACCGGTTCAGCGGCGAACTCCACTTTCCACTGTTGTTCCTTTAGATAGGAAATCCCGGCATCTGCCTCTTCCGCCTCTATGGGATAAGCACCTGCAGACGCATATACTTCAAAATCTTCAATGACAAACGACTCATCAATGCGATCGCCGTCATACGCAAGGGTAAAATCGTATCGGCCGGGCTGAGGCAGTTCGACCATCGGCGCAAATATCCCTTCACGCAACAGAGAATCTTTCTCTATCGTAAATTGCTGACCCGATGCGTGGCGGAAATCCAGACGAACTCTCCCCGATCGTATGGCCTGGAAATCATCCAGCGTGGTCAGGTGGATTATGAACTTGGTCGGTTCGTTTGGCAGCATTAGTGGATACTCCATGAACAGTTCCATCTTTCCGGTCCAGATGGTGACCGCCCGTGTCGGCGGCTCGTTTTCTGTGGTCGTATTTTGAGCGCTATCGCCTCCGCCACAACTGACCAGGATTAGGGCCAGCAGAGCGGAGAACGCGGTTGTATATCGGTACATTATTTCCTCCGAGTCATTAAAATGTCACCAGCGTCTCGCCGGTTATCGCTTCAAGTTCAAAAATATTCTGATAGTATCGCACCAGATGTTCGTAGTAATCGGCCAAGCCCGAAACCTCGATCTGAACTGCATTGAGCAATTCGCTCAATGTGAGCCAGCCCTCTTCGTATGAAAATACCAGATCATCGAGCGCTTCCATGTCCTCTTTGAAATGATCCTTGGAAAGCGCCAGTGTTTCCTGAGATTCGCTGATTGACGCCATCAGTGAGGATATCCGACCGAGTTGTGTTGCCCGATAACGGGCGGTTTCAGTCGCGGCAATTTGTCGTTCAATGTCAAACTTCCGTGCGGCAGCCCGATTCGTGTTCAACAGCGGCAGACTCAGCGAGACACCGAAAACGTGACCATTGTAATCAGGGTCGATTGTCTTGTAACCACCGTAAAGGTTGAATGAAGGCAGGAATCTCGACCGTTCGGCTCCAGCATGCTTCTCCAGCGCCAGCTGATAGACCAACCGTGATGTTTGGCCCGGGCGATTCTCAAAACGTCCCACATACTCGCTTGCCGAGGTCAGTGTGACCGGACGAAAATCCACAGGCGATGCCATCGCAACTTCTTGTTCAGAAGAAATTCCGAGCATTACCTGCCACTCATTTTCGGCCTCACGCCGCTCAGCCAGTGCTCGCTGGTGTTCAGTTTGCAACGAGATCACTGTCATCTGAATCAAATGATTCTCGACACCGGACAGATGCCCTTCTGTGTGGCGCGAGGTAGCCACGTGCGAAGCATCGGTCAGCACTTCGCGGATATGGGTCAGACGCGATAACTGTGCATCGAGCAACTGCACTGTGGTATAACCGTTTTTGAGTTCGCTGAGCAGGAGCGCTCGCTGTTCTTCCGCCGTCAGTTCAGCGGCCCGCAACCGTTCGTTCCACGCTGAACGGCGCTTATGTGACACCCACGGCATTTCGAAGGATTTGCCGACGGAAATCTGTGTTTCTTTGTTCCCATCAACGTCTTGGCGGTCAATTGCCAGTTCAGGATTAGATCGCCGCAGGTCGATATCGCGTTCCGCTTTCACCAGATCGAGGGAACTCGCAATACTCGCCGTCCCAAGACTCTTGGTCCTGGCCCATTCGTCGAGATCAGTAAATCGTATGGTCAGACTGTCTGCGGCCATGCCCGTACATGCAACTCCAAGGCATACCGTGACGCAGAACAGCCTGCATGCTTGTATCAGCATACACGTAGTCCTTTATCAATAGTTGTTAATATTAATCGAGACTAAGAATCAGAGATCAGGCAAAGGCCGGGGGGCCGCAAAAGTCGGGAGGGAGAATTGAAGTTGGAGCCTTCAGTGGTGGAGGGTCCACCGTGTGACACATGCCCACTACTTGGGCATCAATATCGAGAGTAATTGGCGAGTAGACAACAATATCGGCCTGACGTTGCGTCTGATTGAGCAGACGCTGGCAAAGATTGCAATCGAGTATAACGTGGTCGGCGTCATGATGATGTTCGTCTTCTCCTGTCGTGCTGACCTGATTTCCACTAACCGATAGTGGATGCACACTCAGAACAACCCGTGCACCATCCTCGTCATGCACATGGTGCAGGTGAACGTAGGGATACAACTGGGTGAGACCGGCAACTTGAAGAACAAGGAACCCGACAAACAGCGTCCGCAGTGTGAGCATCCTTGTCGACCTCATGAATCTTGCCATATTGGTCAATATATGTCCATTTTTGTCGGGAGAACAGAGCATTTGGTCGGCTACATTCCGAGAGCCAAAATTCCAAAACTTCCACGAATGAGCAGTGGACGCTCGAGTTGGTGTATCTTATTGTCTATTAAATCATTACAAGAACTGCGGGCTCTACGAGACTACTTCCGCAACTGGGCAGTATCTGCCGCGTAGCAAGAATCCAACCGTACCACATCAGTCCTTGACTACCACCCCAACCTCAAATTCGGGTGGATCCTGTATATGTCGTTTCACAGCACATAGGTTCGCAGCATTTACGACAGCATCAAGGTACTTTTCGGGAAAATCATGAGGTACTTCGATGGCTATCTCGATTTTGCCGATTCCGTGGCCCGATTCCTTGGCATAGTGCGTCTGAACGAGACGGATCCCTTCAGCAGTTATCCCCCGGCTCTGGCAAAACGATGATACAAAAATGCCCGCACACGTACCAATAGACGCCAAAAACAACGCAAACGGTTCGGGGGCTGTTCCTTCCCCTCCAGCTTGCTTCGACTGATCTGTGCGAATGACAAATCCTCCGAACTCCGCGTCAACCCTTTTGCCACTTCCAATGGAAATGATCATTTGGCTCTTCATAAGTAAATTGTCCTTTGTTCTCCTTACGCGACGTCTTCCTGTACTCTCACGTGGGGAAATCTACAAATCCCAATTCCGATGACCAATCCCTCAATTGGGAAATTGCGACATATTATGGTTTATTTTGTCATTAATTAGTCTTTGTGATTTGGGAATCTGTCTTAGATTAAGGTGTCAGGTTCTAGCAATCACTGATCGTCCATTGAAGCCTATACAGCTGCCGGATCCGGCCGGACATTATGTATGTCGCGAAACGATAACGAATTATGGCTTGCGGTTCTTTCCGACGACCAATCTGCTTGGTCGGAGCTTGTGGATAGATACAAGTCAGTTGTCTACGCAACTTGCACTGCCATCGGTTTAAGTCAAAGCGATGCCAAAGATGTCTTCCAACAGACCTGGCTCCAGCTCTTCCGTCACCGGAAAAGAATACAAGACTCGTCCCGTATTTGCTCCTGGTTGATTACGACTGCAAAGCGCGAAGCGATACTGATTCGTAAGCGAAAGGCGTCACAGTTCGTTTCAACCTCAGTTCCCGAACTGTCTGATTCGGCCGAAAATCCGGAAGAACAACTACTGACATTAGAGTGTCAGGCCCAACTCGAAATTGCGCTGGGTCAACTGGACACCCCCTGTCGGGATCTTCTGAAGGCCTTCTTTTTTGCGCCTGATGATCAGAGCTACGACACTATTGCGGTATCGCTTGGCTATGCTCCGAATACACTTGGGGCGAAGCGGCGCCGATGCTTGGATCGGCTTAAAAGGATACTGATTGACATGGGATATTTGAGTGAACGGAAAGGCAAATGAGACCCTCTGCTGTGCAGAAAGAAGAGTACTGTGAGTAAACGACACCTGACAAGAAAGCAGCTCATTGCCGTAGCTACCGGTTCGCTCACCCACTACAGGGACCATCTGGAGATCTGCAGGGACTGTCGCCAAGCCGTTGAATTGTTCAAAGCGTTCCCCGTAGCTGGTCGACTGATGCTGAGCGAGCCGCCAGCCGGTTGGGTAGAGTTTGCCAAAGCAATTCCGCGGAGAACCGGTTTGGCCGCGCATCTACAGACCCTTAGAGCAATCGTCACTTTCGATTCATGGATGTCGCCAGCTCTTCAGGGTGTTCGCGGTCCGGGCATAACTGGCGAACGTCGGGCCTGCTTCAAAGCCGGGGAGTGGATCGTCGACCTGCGAGCGGAAAAGCGTCGGACCTATTGGAGCATGGTTGCTCAACTGGCTGGCAGCGATCGATCTAGAATAGTGGAAGCAATACTCGTTGCGGGGAAAACGACGGTTGTGTGCGATGCCCACGGGGTGTTTCAGTGGACATCGATAAGGCCACCTATGAAGCTTTCCCTGCGTGCGGGCGGATATCTGATTGAACTACCGGGGTTACCGTGGAAACGACGAATGAAAAAGTGACGGCTCGTCGCTTCATTTCAACAGGACGCATGGGAGTGGCGCCTGAAGCCGATGTCACGAGCGCCTGTATACGGGAAATCCTGGCGGTTTCGCGAAAGAGTCTCAAGCAAGCCCTCCTGCTTGCGAGAAAGTTCACTCAAATGGCGCGGGGACATGGCGAACATATGCAGATGATGTCATACCGTATTCTCGGTCAGGTAAGTCATCAGAGCGGACTGCACCGGCAGGCACTTACCGCATACCAACGAGCGATTGTGTTGGCTCGCGGTGATCCTCCGGCTCGCGCCAGCATGGACCGAATGCTTATAGATGTGTATATGTACCTCGGGAAGTATGTCGAGGCGCGACGGGCGGCATCGCGAGCATCAGCTGTATTCAAGCGTTTGGGTAGCGAGGCTGACTGGCACCAGACACGAGTAAACTACGCAAATCTGCTCCACCGCCTGGATCGTCATCGAGACGCCGCCAAGCTGTATTCTGCAGCGGCCGACTATTTTAGATCGACGGATAATATCGTTGCATTGGCTCGTTGCGTTTACAACCTCGGCAACACGTCAGTCCAGTTGTTTGACATATCAGCAGCGGAACATCAATACGGACAGGCACTTGAGTTATACACGAAAGCTGGGCACACACTTGCAGCATGTCGAGTCAGATATGGTCAAGCATGGTTGTCGATGCTCAAAGGCAATTTCCACGCTGCACTCTTGGAGCTTGAAGAGTGCGAAGTCACCTACCGCGAAGCTGGTGATCCGCGGGGCGAAGCACTCTGTATTTTGGATCGCGCTGAAGTCGACTTAGCGATTGGTTTGTACACCGATGCCCACCGCAACGCACAGAAAAGCGAAAAGCGATTCCGTTCATTAGGTCTCCGTTACGAAGCAGCCAAATCGGCACTTTTTCTGAGCCAGGCGGCGCTACGATTGGGCTTTCTGACTGAAGCGCTACGCGCCAAACGCAGAGCGGATTCTGGGTTTGCCAAAGAGAGGAATCTCGGATTTCAGGGCGTAGCAAAGCTACTCGCCGCCGATATGATTACGGACGGGCCACGGAGGTCCAGTATCTTACGCAAAGCCCGGACTTACTTCGAGCGAACTCAGCTTCCGCTATGGGAAGCGGTGTGCGATCTCAAGTCAGCGACTATTCCCAGTCAATCCGACGTCGCATTGGGCAGACTAAAATCAAATTCAGCTGTTCAAGTAGTGCCGCATATGCATTCGTCGTACAAAACCCTGATGGGAGATCGTAGCGCCGCTGATGGCAGAATGGAGCAGGCGATAAGTTACTGGCGAGAGGCGGCCGACCGAATCGATGCAGTTCGGAGCCAACTTCCACCGATTGAATTGCGCAGTTCCTTTGCTCATGATTTGCCATCTCCCCATCGCCGACTGATCCGCGCCGAACGCCAACGGAATCCCCGGCTTGCGTCAATCTGGTCAGAGCGACTCAAGACCGCTGGTCTGTGGTCACCACTTGCATCAGTCCACTCCAGTGAGCCGGCTCGACTCAGGATTCGCGACAGCTTGAATGAGCTGTCAAATCACGTCGCATTTCTCATGCAACAAATGACGCCCTCATCGGGTGAGCGCGGCTTAAGCGTAGAGCACACTCGAAAAATCGTGTCCCGTCTCCGCTCCAAGATTCGAGATGATTTCATGACGATGGAACGCGAGGGTCACGAGGACAGCCATGCCATTGAAACCCTCGATACATTGATCACTGAATTGTCGGGGAACGCGCCTATTGTGCAGTTCCACGTCGGTGCTGACAGTATTACCGCTTTCGTCCACTGTGCAACAGCTACTACAGTGCACTATTTCGATGACGGCCGCGCCCGCATGGAAAGCGCGCTTGAGCGATGGCGTTTTCTCTTGGAGCGACAGCTGTGGCCGGGCCAAACGGGCGTTGCCTTCAGGTCAGATACCGAGTCAGCATTGTGGGAAGAAGTCGGTGAGTGGCTGTGGAAACCACTCGGTATTTCAGCCGATACACCGTCGGTTATTATCATTCCGGAAGGTGAACTAGCAAACTTGCCGTGGTACGCCCTTAGAATAAACGGCACTGATCTCGTTGACCTGCACACCCTTACAATTGCCCCCAGCCTGCGACATTGTGCGGCGGCACTTAAAGTCAGACAGGATAGTTCTGCGATTGAAGTATTTCGGGGGGCCGGAGCCGATCTGAACAACGCCGACGCAGAAATGGAGCTTCTCACACGTATCGCTCCGGAGCGGACTAATGTACATAACCCGGCCTGCCGACGAGATTGGCCTCAGGCAACTGATGGTCACCTATGGCATTTTGTCGGGCACGCAGTGATGAACGAAGAAAATCCATTCTATTCGTTCCTGGCGATGACCGATGGGCCGCTCTTCGCAGCCGATTTTCGTCTCAAAAAGTGCCGCGTCGAACTCGTCACATTGGCGGCCTGCAGAACAGCCGAACAGGTGGCACTGCCTGGAGAAGAGTCGACCGGATTGGTCCGTTCACTCTTGGAAATGGGGGCCCGGAATGTGATCGCCGGACACTGGCCCGTTTCCGATGAAAGTACTTCCCTATGGATGACCACCTTCTATAACAAATATCTGCATGGCGATCAGGTGCACTTCGCAGCGCGTCATGCGGCGCTAACAGTTCGCGAGCGGTATCCGTCCGCATTTCACTGGTCCGCATTTTCCGTCCACGGTGCGGGACCAACAGGAGTTTTGTATGCGTCAAATTATTAGGTGTTTCTTTTCGCTGGTGGCGCTGTTCTTCGCTTTCTTCAGTACCGCGACTGGCCAGGGTGGCCAAGGCCCTGGTTTCCCCAAGTACAAACCAGCCGAAATCGTGTGCCGGGTCGATTCCACTATCACCATTGAGGAAATCAACCAACGATTCGGAACCATCGTCAAGGGACATCAGCAGATCACGAACTGTTACTTGCTCTTTGTGACCGGGGGGCGGAGCGCCGATAGCTTGGCATTAGTGATAGGCCAAACTCCCGGTGTGGTTTACTGCAGTCCTAATTTCTTTCTGCACACGCCCGAGGGACTCCAGCAGAGCGATCCTTTTCCTGATCTTCAAATGTCTGGAGACATGGATACTCAGGAAGCCGTTACGAGCACCGGACTGCCGCTCGCACATACCGTATCGACCGGCGAGAACACGACTGTAGCCGTCATCGATGGAGGCGCGAACTTCAGCCATCCGTTCTTCAAAGAAAAGCCCGGATCACTGCTTTCGGCTTGGGACTACGTAGATGCAGACTCTCTGGCAAGCGATGAACCCGGCGGATCATCGTCTGGACACGGTACATTCGTATCCGGAATTATCCGACTCGTGGCTCCAGCGGCGAATATCCGCGTGTACCGGGTGCTGGATACTGCGGGGATCGGTGATGGATTTGGCATCGCCAGCGCTGTCCTTCAGGCAATTCAAGACAGTTGCCGGGTGATAAACTTAAGTCTCGGAATGGTCGGCATCCACGATGCCCTGAATGACGCCTTGATCTATGCGCGCCAACAGGGTGTCATGGTCTTCGCCGCGGCTGGAAACGATTCGACTGATCTGTTGAGCGTCTTTCCCTTCCCGGCCTCGCGCGATTATTGTGTCGCGGTCGCCGCAACTGACTCGATTCTGCACAAAGCAGATTTCTCCAACTATGGCCAGCGAATTGATATTTGCGCTCCCGGGACCCGTGTTTACGCACCATATCTCGATTCACTCTATGCCTGGTGGGACGGGACAAGTTTTTCGACTCCCTTTGTCACGGGATTGGCCACTCTGCTGATTTCTCAATACCCGAGTATCACATGGGACGGCTTAGACAGCTCCATTTGTCTGTCAGCTACGGCCATAGATTCACTCAATCCCGGCCTTGAAGGATCATTAGGGAGCGGCTTGATCAACATGCCGGCGGCATTGGGAAAACGATTGACTCGGGGGGAGTTGACGGGAGACGCTAATGTTGACATTGCTGATCTGACCGCGTTGATAAGGTTTATGTATCTCGATTTATCAGTACCGCATCCTGGCATAGCCGCCGATATAGATTGTGACGGAGCCGTAGACATCAGCGACCTAACCAGAATGATCGACTATCTCTACCTTTCTGGTCCTTCTTTTTGTCAATAGCAGTTAGAGCCACTGACTTCTTCTGAGCATGCGGACTGGTTCCAAAGAGCCAGTCCGCTTTTTTGTGTACCCTACAAACTTCTTCAACACGACCGCAAGTCGCCCGAACGGAAATCCGGTGTTCCTCCTCTGTAAAGCAGATGAACTTATCCAATAATAACAAACACAACCACCCTTGTATGCGGAGGAATCAATGAAAATCAGGACTCTTTTCGTCGGCGCGATTGTCATGATGATGATCGCTGTAATCGTTGCAGGCTGTTCCAAGGATACTCCGTTACAGCCGTCCACCTTTGACTCAATTGACGCCGCAAGGTCCGGCGTGCTTAGTCAAACTCAGTTCGTCGCTCAGATTCAGAGTCGCGTCGAGTCACAAAGAATGCTGACGTTTCTCGGCAGACCCGATACGGTAGTAGCCAATCAGAATTGCGAGATTACCCGGCTACAGCAAGGGCAGGAAACCCCCGCTTCGTTCGGAGAAATGCAAGTCGGCGATTCGGTGCAGGTGTTCGGTGAGCAAAATCAGAACGGCTACGTGTATGCCTACAAACTGCGCATTCGCTGGCAAAGCCAGGATTCATGCCAGCTCATCTCGCGTGTCGCTACAATGGACAGGGACAGACTCAGACTGACCCTTAAGGACTGCAGTGACACCGTGCTGTTTGATCAGAATTGCGTGTGTGTCCGACAGACCAAACAACTCGAAATTCGTTCACAACTTGGCGAACTGAAGGTCGGCGACTCAGTACACATCACCGGATCTCGCGGCCCGAATGGGTATGTCTACGCCCATCACTTTCGCATCTGTACCTCCGACCCTACTGGTCGGTGGGATGTCACGTTCAAAGATACCATCGCGACCATCGACTATGCGGCAGGCACTCTGACGGTCT
>JBGAWZ010000148.1:0-5300 GCA_044227335.1 Candidatus Zixiibacteriota bacterium
ACGTACCACCCACTATTTTGTATATTAATTGGCCCACTGGTGTGTGTTCGCATCCCGAATTTCAGGTCTGCACCAGGGGAGCGAGATCACTGGTTGACTTTGTACCTCACAGTGTTTCAGACAGCGACTTGACAGCGACGACAAAAGAAAAGCTCTTATTGAATGTTTGATAATTCTCACACCAAATCACGATGGCATCTCCGGACGATTGCAATTGATGCCGAGACCCGATTGGGCGTTTGCCTCTATCGGCGAAAGGAGGTAAGCAGAAAGCCCGAGTAACAGACGAAGCTGTTGTGCGAAATCAAAAACAGCATCGTCTTCCGATGAAGTGCACAGTACTTAAGTCATGCCTGTTCGGTCTTTGGATCGGCGGGTGGAGGTTTTGTGGAAAGGAACCGAGAAATGATGAAACTCAGAACACTGTTGTTCGTCGCGGCGGTTGGTGTGGCGCTCGCCGCATCAAGCGTGTTCGCACGTTCCTGGTATGACACCGGTGAGAAATCCAGTCACGCCAGCCGCGTACAACAATATCAGCTTCAAAACGCTCAGTCGGTTAAAGATGATGATGTCGTCTATTCCGACCCGTCGGCCCTAGACGCGCAGGTCCCGCGCCGTTCACTCGGCTCGGTGGCCTCGATCTCCGCTTCTCCGGGAGTGGTTGTCGATAATTCCTTTGATGACTGGCAATACACGTATCCTGGCCACCACGTTGAGTGGCGCGGTCGTCCATACGTGCAATTCTCCTATGTCGACCGCCCGCTTGGCTCCGGCGGATTTGGAAAGTTCGGATATAACACGTATCAGCCAATTGGCGGATCGTGGCCTCGCGGTCAGGGCGCCGGTTGCGAACTTCAACTGGGAGAAGATCAGGGTCTGTATCCGAATATCGACGTTCGCAGTAATGGTCGCGTGGTAATGGGCGGTCACCAGACACTCATGACCGGTACGTTCCCGCTTGAAAACGTCATCTACTACCAAGGCACCACGCCATTCACGTGCGTGTTTGCCCTGTCTACGATCGATTCTTCTCAGTACAAGACGGGGATGATCGACTATCAGAAGGATTCTTCGCGGCTCTATCAGATACTGATCGAACTCCAGGAGTGGGGAAATGACACGATCACTCATTTGATTGGTCAGCAGGGTGCGCACTCGCATCTTGCCGCTCCAGGCAAGACCAACTGTACAGTATTTCCTATTCAGTACTTCCGTAAAATGACCTTTAGCGGCTCTGCCGTGTGGGTCGGACCACAGACACTTGACACAGTTCAGCGTATGGCCGCCCTGACCGCGTCACGAGTTTCTCCCAAAGTCGCGGTCGTTTATATCAAATACACACCGGAAGGAATCGCACAGAACCAGTCGAATGACCAGACTATCATGTATCGCGAATCTGACAGTGTCGGTGTGACGTGGAAACCTAAGGTTGACATTACCCCCTACGGCCGCATGGACAGCGTTACTTACTCTCCGTGGGTTGATGCCCGCGGTTTGTACGATACCAACGACAAACTGCACATCGTGTGGAACGCCCGCCCGGTTCCGCAGAATCCGTATGGCACTTCTTTTGCCGGATGGAATCTCCTGACCATTGGCGCAAGTGTGTTCCACTGGAGCAACGCGACCAATGCTATCAGCCGCGTTCATAATGGCGAATGGGACGGCCTTGCCGATGCGTACCCAACTACTTTCTGCGGGTTTATCGGCACCAACATGCTCAATACCGGCGCCGAGGGAATCTCGGAATGCAACGGCCGCCTGTATGTAATTTGGGTCATGGGTAATGACATGAATGGCAATCCCCCGCTTCTGAACGACTGCATCAGTGGGGGCGGTAATTTGATTGACGCTCGGTTTAAGGCCAACGGCGAAATCTACATGTCCGTTTCATCGGACCTTACCGGACTTCTGTGGGATAAGTATCGCAACCTGACTAATTCGCCAACTCCCGGATGCGACTCGGCCGGATTCGGCGGCGTCTGTATGAATGATGTCAAGCCGACCATGAGCCGGTACGGAATGGATGTCACCTCATTTGACACCAACGCCATTCCGGTCACCCTGACTTGGCCTGATACCGGAGTAAACCCCGGTCCTGGACCGTACACCGGCAATCACTACATACACATGTTCTATGTCGAGGATCATTGGCCGGGAAACAAGGCGATCGAAAATTCCGGCAACACACCGCAGGGTAACTGGGTTCTCAATCCGCTGAAGTGGATGCGCCTTGCCTGCGTGGCTCCGGTCTCGGCGCCGCAGATCGACTATACGCCTAAGACGCTTGGTTACACTACAAAGGATTGGACCAAGCACGGCAAGCCGGATACTACTATCGTAACGGTTCGCAACGACGGCAACGCGACACTCAACGTCGGCACTATCGGCATGGCCAAGACCACCCTTCCGGGAACCGACTGGCTCGCCGTAACATCTCCTTCCTTGACCGTCAATGCTGGAATTGCCAATACCGGCACTTTTGGACTGATCGTGAACAAGGGAGGCGTTGTAAACACTCCGGGTACTATTGTTGCCTTGACCGGCGAAGTGTATCTGAAGTCAAACGTGGCCGCGCCGCGCGATTCGATGAGCATCAAGATCACTAATTTCCTGGTGGCCGATACGCTCGTCGGACTCAAGTTTGATACGGTCACAACCAGTTGTACACGTCTGATTGTGTCTAACCATGGCGATATAGGTCATGGCGGCGATGGTACCGTCAATCTGGACTATGTGGCGCTCGATAATGACTGCGTGACCACAGCCGACGTATACATTTATGACGGCGGCCCGATTGTCATCCGCAAGAGCGGTAGCAATTACATCTTCAGCAATGCTATGCATCAGAGTGATTTCACTACTGAGCAGGCGTTTAAGCCCTTCTCGTCGGGTCCCGGCGGCTCCACCGTTGTTGGTCCCGGTTATGATGGTTACTTCACTGGTACCTTTGTTAACAGAGATACTACCGTTGGTGTGCGTCGTACCTATTACGCCCCGACCGCAGGCTCTGACACTTGCAATTTCGTCATTCAGAAATCGGTGTTCTTTGGAATGGGCGGCGCCAAGACGAATGTGACCGTTGGCGAAGTTATTGACTGGGACATTCCGACCTCCTCGGGGACCAGTAATAACAACGGTAGAGTGCTGACCTCGAAGAACGTTGTGTATCAGCAGGGTATTGACACTTCAACCACCCGTTGCCTGAAACACAATCGGCGCTTCGGTGCGACCTCGTTCCTTGGTATGTACACGCCGACCGAGTACGCTGGCGATGTTTGTGCCAACGACATGAACTTCTACGGCGCGTATGCCATGCTGAACGACACGCTCTTCAAGTATGACACCCTGTCCAACACTTTGGAAGGTTCGTATTTCTGGAATCAAATGGCGGCTCTCTCTGGATTGACCGCCGCTCCAGTCCAGGAAAAGGACCTTCACATGGTGATGACGTACAAGCACAACATTCCGTCACTGGATTCGCTGACCGTGTACACGGCTGTTGTGTCGGTCAAAGATGGCGACACGACGACACTGAAGACCGGTTTGGACAAAGCCAAGAAGTGGTACTTCGATCATCTTCGTGTCGGCTGTTCCCCCGGGAACTGCTGTACGGACAATTCGATCGACGGCCGCGCTGGCAACGTTGATGCTGATCCGGCCAAGGGTGTTGACATTGCCGACCTTTCGGCTCTGATCGACTTCCTGTATATCAGCTTCACCCCTCCGCAGTGTTTGCTTTCGGCGAACATCGACGGCGACGGTGCTGGTGGTATCGACATCGCCGATCTTTCCGGCTTGATCGATTACCTGTACATCAGCTTCACTCTGCCGGCGCTCTGCCCGAATTGATGGTGTTGTGAAATAAGTCAGCGGAAGCGGTTCCGCAGTACTATCGCGGCGGTCGCCCTCGGGGCGGCCGCCGTTCTTATTTGGAGTTGCGCAAGGGCTTTCGTTGCAACGTGTTAGGCCGGAAGTCCGGCGCAATTTTATGTTGACTGGGATGGTCTGCGTCTCTATCTTGCGTTACTTGTGGACTAAAAGGTAATAACCGGCGGCAAGGTCGCCAGCGATTTGGAGGTGCACACAGGTACTACGTTGCTAATGGTTGAGTTATTTCGCGGTACTGGCTGGTACAAAAGCCGCGAGTTGAATTGAACAATATCCGCCGCTTGGACGTTACGATCATAAGTGGCAAAGAAGTTCGGGTGCGCGCGCAAGTTCGTCGCCACTCGTTTAAAGAGCGAATCTAAGGAGAGACTAATGAAGAAATTTGCAATCGGGATGCTCTGCACGCTGGTCGTAGCGCTGGGTGTATTTGCGTCCTCTGTCAACGCCGACACTGAAATGAAGCTCGGCGTGATCGGCGGCACGATCAGTGCAGACACGGCCAAGGCCGGTGATACACTGAAGATCGGTATTGAATGGATCAACCGAGACGCCGTGCAGTACAACCCGAGTGTCGCATTCCGGATTTTCAACCGCTCGTCGCTGACCAGTGGTGACCCCGGAACCGGCACTGCCACATGGGTGTCAACGCCGGCTATTAGCACCCCGCCTTACTATACACTTTCGTCTGCCCGTCCTCGTACCGGCCCGCAGGTTGACACTTCCGGCGGATTTCCGAAGCCGCAATTCGGTGCCGTGTATAGCTTCAATTGCTTCGGTTGTAATGGTGACGGAGTAGACACCATTGCGTTCGCAGGAGCCGCCAACGATCCGGACAATCAGACCGCCATACCGGCTAATGATTCCGGTCACGCGTTTACGCTCGTCGTTGTCACACAGCTTGCCGACACCGGCAAAGTTATCTGTATCGATTCTGCGACAAACTATCCGCCGACCAATACCTGGAAATGGGCTGGATATCTCCCGCCCGGTCAGCCGTCCTCGTTCCCGATCTGGGCTGGTATTAAGTGCTGGGTGTTAAAAAACCCCGCGGCGAGCGGCGTTGATGATATCACCGGCGACGCTCTCCCGACTGAGTTTGAGCTCTACCAGAACTATCCGAACCCGTTCAATCCGACCACCAAGATTCAGTTCGACGTGCCGCGCAAGTCGCACGTGAAAGTGACTGTCTATAACGTGCTTGGTCAGGAAGTCAATCGCCTGGTTGACGAGGACAAAGTTGCGGGCAAGTATTCGGTTCAGTGGAATAGCGATACACAGAGTGGCGCCAAGGTGTCCTCCGGCATGTATTTCTACAAGCTTGAGACCGACGGATACGTTTCTACCAAGAAAATGCTGTTGGTTAAATAGTCGATCCAATTCAATTAGATACGCTCAAGGCCCTCGGGATT
>JBGAWZ010000149.1:0-5290 GCA_044227335.1 Candidatus Zixiibacteriota bacterium
TGGGCGTTCATGTTCAAGAGATCTTCACGGGTCATGCCGGGTTTTCGCGGAAGGCCGGCAGTGACGATCACGATGTCGGACCCTTCAAAATCCTTGTAATCATTGGTGCCGGTGACTCGGGCGTTGTACCCGCGGACCGGGCCGGCCTGGGTCAGGTCAAGCGCTTTTCCCTGCGGAACGCCTTCGAGGATGTCCAGAAGAACGACATCGGCTAGATTCGCTTCGGCCAGATACATGGCGCAACTGGCACCGACATTTCCGGCTCCGACAACGGCTATCTTGCGGTTCATAATTCCCTCCAAAACGGATTAATGAATCAATGAGTATTTGGAATCAACACAGTATGTCCGTCATTTCGTACCACCGCTACTCGGGCGCCGGAACCGAGACGGGTACCTAAAAACATTTCGAGGTTTTCTATTTTCTCGTAAAACACCTGGCGGCTGGTCTTGACCGGGAGTGCCGAGTAAAGTCCAACCATAATTCGCCCGCTCATCGCATTTACACGGGCAAGTTTGTGCGAACCAAACCGGGGGACGCCGTCGGTGGCGCGATTTCGCGAGCGATCCCAGATTTCGGCGAGCTTAAAAAAGTGCTCCGAGCCGATACCGCCATTGCAGGCGGCGACAACAACACACGCGCCACCGTCACGAACCGCCAACTGGCAATTCTCAAGTCCCTTTTGCACCTGATACAAATTGTCATCAAGCGGAGGCAATAGTTCACACAGACAGACATCGTACGGTTCATCAAACTCGCAGGCGTAAATCTGCCGCGCCAATTTGGCGGCCTCGTGAAAACTATCACGAAGATTGCCACAAAAAATGCCCGCGATTGTGTCGGTGGAATCCATCACTACTTGAATCGAAAAGACTTTTGAGTGTTCAATCAACTCCAGCAGTGAGTCAAGATGCATCGCCACCGGATTGCGCTCCAGTTTCATCGGCTGAGCGGCCAGAGAGTCGGCCATATTGTGATTCCGCTCGATTGTTCTCAGATCGCAAATGCCAGGAAATATTCCCTTTCGACCGCCGGTGAATCCGGCAAAGTAGTGCGGTTCGACTGACCCAATAACGATGATTCGCTCGTGACTTAACAGGAGTGAATTGACAAGAACAGTTTCGCCGAAGCGATCTTTGCCAATGGGAGTCATCGAATCGGCGTTTTTGGCATCGTGGTAATGTACGCGTGAACTTACGCGATCATACACACTGCCAAAAATGGTACGAAGATGTTGTTCGGTCGGCGCTGAATGCGCGCCTGTGGCAATGAGGAAAGTTGCGCGTTCAATCACAAGCGGGGCGACTTGTGACAGCCATTCGAGTATTCTCGCAGTTGGCGTGTTGCGATACCCGTCGTTCACAATCACCAGCGGCGGCGAGGTGAGAAATTGCTCAAGGCCGGCGCTCACTAAAGAGTCGCGAAGTGACTCAATACCCACAGGTGTTTTGGCTGACTCCGCCGTGAATTCCTCGCATACGACTCCCTCCGGAACAGTGATCGAAAGTTCGCCGCCACCATAAGCCAATGTAATCGTGCGCGCCATCTGAATCCTGCGTCTCAAATCAGGCAAAGAAGAATGCGATCTCCTTGGCGGCATTGGCGTCGGAGTCCGACGCATGAACCGAGTTCTTCTCGATATCGACCGCAATCTCATAGCGGAGTGTACCACAGGCGGCCTTCTTGGGATCAGTCGCGCCGATCAGAGCGCGAAGATCTTCCACCGCGTTTTCTTTTTCAAGGACCATTGGAACAACCGGGCCGGAAGTCATAAACGCAACCAAACTATCCAGAAACGGCTTTCCTTCGTGGACGGCGTAGAAATTTCGGGCCTGCTCTTTGGAGAGCCGCACCATCCGCATATCAACCACCGCAAAGCGGGCTTTTTCCAGCCGGTTAACGACATGTCCGATCAGGTTACGCTCGGTGGCGTCGGGTTTTACAATAAGAAGGGTACGACTCATTTCTTCCTCTGGGCTTTGAGTTTGGCGGCCTCGCGATAACCTATCTCGACCGCTTTGCGATTTTTGTCTTCAGTGCCTCGCGGCGCGCGCGAAAGCACAATTTGTTCGAGCGCCTCGCGCGAGACGATCCCGGTAATCTCAGCGATAGCCGCAAGGGCGATCACATTGGCAACCATGATATGCCCGCACTCTTCGCGCGCCAACCGAGTAAATGGCAGACCGTAGAAATCGTCGGTCGGCACATGAGTGACCAATACGTCGTCGATAATCAAAATGCCGTGATCTTTAAGCGCAGAATAATAACTGTCGAGCGCTTCCTGAGTCATGGCGAGCAGGAGATCGAGCTTTATCGCCTTGGGGTAGTAAATCTCCCCGTCCGAAACCACCACATCCGCTTTCGAGGCGCCGCCGCGGGCCTCCGGGCCGTACGACTGCGTCTGGGCCACACTCTTGTTAGAGCCGGCGCCGATTGCATCGCACAGAATGACCGCCGCGAGAATCATCCCCTGGCCGCCCGATCCGGACAACCTGATTTCAAAGCGGTCGGAGGGAAGTTTGATCTTTTCCATCAAGCCTTGCATCAGCGACCTCCCTTGCGGCTGTCGAGCAGCTTTTGATATTCGTCGCAGAATTCGGATCGCTCTTTGTCTTCGTAGAGCGTGCCGATGACATGTTTCCCTTTCAATTCTTCGGGCGTCATCGACTGCGCCTTGCCGAGCATAACCGCATTTTCTTTGAACGAATTGACCATCGCCACCGCATCCCCCTGCTTATTGAGACGACCAAAATAGGTGTGGCAGTTGGAAATCACTTCAACCATCGAGAACCCTTTATGCTCGATAGCCGCCATGATCATCTTCTCCATCTGCGGAGCGTGGTAGACAGTGGTTCTCCCAACATACGAAGCGCCGGCCGCCTCGGCCAGCTTACACGGATCAAACTGCTTTTCCGTATTTCCATACGGCGTAGTTGTCGAAAATGCTCCGGCCGGAGTAGTGGGCGATCCCTGACCACCGGTCATACCGTAGATATGATTGTTAATCAGGATAGTCGTAATGTCGATATTCCGACGGCAAGCGTGGATGAAATGGTTTCCACCGATAGCCAGCGCGTCGCCGTCGCCGGTGATGACGATCACCTTCATTTTCGGCTGGGCAAACTTCACGCCGGTGGCAAACGCCAGCGCCCGGCCATGAGCCGTGTGAAGCGAGTTGAAATCGAGATATACCGGCATTCGACTTGTACATCCGATTCCGGACACACAGGCGACCTCGTCGCGCGAGTACCCGAGTTTGTCGATCGCCCGGATGAGCGCACTCATCACAATCCCGTTGCCGCAACCCGGACACCAGACCGACGGGAATTTCTTCTTGGGCCGGAGGTAGGATAAAATAACATCCGACCGTTGTTTTTCCGCGACTGCCATTAGAGTACCTCCTCGAGCTTTTCGAGCAACTGCATCGGCGTCAGGATATCGCCATCGTAGCGCTGAACGGCATGAATTTTCTTATCGCGCGGCAATACCCGCTCGATTTCAGTGACGATCTGTCCCATGTTGAGTTCGGCCACGATCACACTCTTGCATCGTGCTGTCAATTCACGAATTTGTTTGTCGGGAAACGGCCAGATTGTGTAGAGCTGGACCACACCGACTTTCACACCCGCCTGACGGGCCAGCGAGGCCGCCTGAAGTGCGGCGCGGGCCACCGAACCGTAGGCGATAAACGCGATTTCGGCGTCGTCCATCATCTCAGTGCGAATCTTGACGATCTCGTCGGTGTAGTTCATGATCTTGTTGCGAAGCTTTTCGAGCTTGGGAAAAATCTCATCGGCGCGGTTGGTGGAAAATCCCATCGTGTCGTGAGTCAGCCCGGTGACATTGAACCGGTACCCCTCGCCGTAACCGGCCATCGGCGACACCAGATTGGGCGTCATCGCAAACGGTTCAAATTTAGCCGGAGGTACAGTCGGTTTCACACGGTTGAAAACCGGCACTTCTCCCTGTTCGGGCAATGCGATCAACTCGCGCATGTGGCCGATGACTTCGTCCATCAGCACTGTTACCGGGGTGCGGAACCGCTCGGCCAGATTGAAGGCCCGAATTGTTTCGGTGACCGCATCGGCGACCGTCGACGGCGCCACCGCAATCGCGGTGTAATCGCCGTGCGTTCCCCAGCGGGCCTGCATGGTGTCTGACTGGCTTACTTTAGTCGGAAGGCCGGTCGAGGGCCCCCCGCGCTGAACGTTAACAATTACCAGCGGCGTTTCTGTTATGTAAGCATAGCCGATCAACTCAACCATGAGCGAGTAGCCGGGGCCGGAAGTCGCGGTCATTGCTTTTCGTCCCGAGACCGAGGCGCCGATTGCGGCCGCTATAGACGCAATCTCATCTTCCATCTGGATAAACCGACCGCCGATTTTCGGCAGTTCGCGCGCGCTCCCTTCGGCCAGTTCAGTCGACGGCGTGATCGGGTAGCCGGCGAAGAAGTCCATCCCGGCGTAGAGTGCTCCCTGAACGCAGGCGATATTCCCTTGCAGTAGTTTTCGTGGTGTTTTTGCCATATCTGTGCGCCTCACTTCTGTGTCGAGACTATGGCAAAGTCCGGGCAATGCACCCAGCAAATTGTACACTGGGTGCAGGCCTCCGGTCTGGCCTGAATCGGTTTACCGTCGCGGTTTGGTTCAAACACCTGAGTGGGACACATGGCGATACACAGGTTGCAGGCCTTGCACCACGTCATGTTTATCGCGAGGGGGAGATTATCTTTGGAAAATCCATATTTGTTCTTGGCGGCAGGTTTGGCGTCCGCCTCACCTGCAGTGCCCGGCGCAGTCATATTGACTCCTTATGGCGATATATCAACATCTAAAATTCTCAATCATTTTTTCTTACCGGCCGACTTTGCTTTACTCGTGGCCTGCTTTTTCGCCGCGCTCTTTGCGGGCGATTTCTTGGTAGAAGTTGTACGGCTGGATTTCGACGCAAACTTCTTGATCTGTTCTTTGAGTAGCACCGGAATCTCGGTTGGGGAACCTGCTACCGGAATTCCTACCGCATTAAGGGCTTCGATTTTGCCTTTGGCGGTTCCGGCTCCTCCTGAAACGATCGCCCCTGCGTGACCCATCCGTTTGTCGGCTGGCGCAGTCTGTCCTGCAATAAACGACACGACCGGTTTGGTGACATGGGCCTTGATATAAGCCGCGGCAGTTTCTTCGTCCGATCCACCGATCTCTCCGATCATCACGATCGATTTGGTTGCCGGATCGGCTTCAAACGCGGCAAGGCAATCAATGAAGTTTGTCCCGATGATCGGATCGCCGCCGAT
>JBGAWZ010000150.1:0-9178 GCA_044227335.1 Candidatus Zixiibacteriota bacterium
TGGATTACACCAATAAGTTCCGCCAAAAGGGAATGAGTGTCGATGAAGCCATTCAGCAGTCGGGTGAGATTCGGTTTGTGACAAACCTGCTTACAACGCTTCATTCAATTGGCGGATTAATACCGTTGGTTCTGGAAGGTGCCCCGCTCTACGCACCGCTGGCGATGGTTATTATTGGCGGCTTGATTTCTTCGACTTTTCTGGCCCGGTTGGTGACGCCGGTGATGTACAAACTTCTTCCGCCGGCTGTTGCGGTAGAAGGAGAATCGGCAGGAGCCTAATCCGCAAGGTTACAGGAGCCAGAACGCCAAGAGTGCACCAAGAGTGGGAGGGAAGGCGGCGATTGCCAATAGAGTCGGACTGATCGCGCCATTGGGAAAGTGCTTTCGCAGAATTGAAAAGCCGGCTGGATTGGGAGCGTTGGCAATTACGGTCATCCCGCCGCCGACCACCGCGCCAGCTACCAGCGCGTATTTGAAGCTTTCGGAGGTGCCATCGACGAGTGATCCCAGATAGGTAAGCGCGGCGTTATCGGTAATTGAAGTCAGACCAGCCGCGCCGAAATACACTGCCGTGTCACTCATCATGCTGAGCAGGGGCTGAAGCCACCACTGCTGTTGCGCGCCGATAACGACCAATCCCGCCAGAAAAAATCCTACCAGGAGCCCTTCGCGCAGGATCAGGCGATCCTGATACTCGGGGTACGCCGACGTAAATCCGAGGAAAAATAAGAATATCCCAAGGAAGACGTGAGGGGTGTGCGCGAACACAACTACTCCGACCAGAAACATCAGATGGACCGCTGTCATGACGAGCGGGGCCGGTTTGTCCGGTACGACTGCGGCGCTATTTACTTGTTTCAATTCTCGCCGAAATACAACCGTGGCAACCAGCGCATTGAATACAACGGCAATCAACGCCTTGTAACCAAAATGCGTGAACATGTACGACAGCCCCCACTCCCACTTGGAGGCGACCATCAGGACCGGCGGGGCGGCGAAGTGAGTCAAGGTACCGCCAATTGAGATATTTACAAAGAGCACACCCAGAGTAGCATACTTAAGTCGCGCAGAATCTGTTCGTTCAAAAAGGGTCGACTGCAAAGTTAGCGCGGCCACAGTCATAGCGGCCGGTTCGGTGATGAAAGAACCCAACAGCGGCAAAAAGGTGAGGGTGCAAAAATAGGTACCCGCCGCGCCACCCAGAGGAAGCAATTTGCCAAGCCGGGCAACTATCGCCGACACCAATTGAAGTACCGGTTTAGTTCCGGCCACGACCATGACGGCAAAGACAAACATCGGTTCGGTGAAGTGGAGTGATTCAAGATATCCTGAGACCGCTGTTTTTCCATCGACAACCAGCATGAAGAGTAGGAGAATCGACGCCCAGAATCCGAAGACAATTTCTACTTCGCCGAGCAAATGCCAGACGCCGGCGTGGCGCGGTTGCCTGTGCGCCAGTTCCTGAAAGTACTTGGTGGAAAAAGTATGCAGGATAGCTAACGCAAAAAGAATCGTGCCGGTTATTTCGATGGTCGTGGGATGCATCGGTACCTATATTCCTTACTCATGAGTCTTTGCCGTTATTCACGATCAATATTCAGAACGCGCTGTCCCCTTGCTAATTGTTGAAACTCCGTCGGTGGCAAGATCGTCGCCATAATCGGGTTCGGTCGACTTGAAGACAAACGTGACGACCAGACTACTTATAACCGCGTAAATGATCAGGGCACCATAATATTGCGTGGCCAACTCGAACTTTTCCCGAAGCAATTGAGCAATGACGAGTGTAAACACCAAGGTTGGTAACATCGGAATTGAGACTCGCAGTCCGGTTTTGAATGGCTCACTCAAGACGATATAGCGATGCAACATGACGACTCCGGCCCGCAGAGGAAGCGCCAACAAGACAAATCCCACTGCAAAAAGCCAGGCGACCGGATCAAAGTCTTGCCTGGTGACAATCGAACCACTATGAAAGAAATAGAACGGGACGAAAAATGAGGCGAATAACTCTACTGCTCCGATCAATCTTTCGGAGGCGACTGCTGGCAAGTGTTGTCGAAATTGCTGGGCCGCCACGCCCACCAAAAACGCACCAACCAAATAGTAGGTGCCTGTCTGTTTTGTGACAAATGCACACGCGAGCGCCAGAATAATCAAGAATGCAAATTCGGAATTTGGCGCGAACGGCGCGATCCGGCGCGCAAAGAACCGCAGGAGCATCGGAATGAGTATCGCCATTCCAAGCAATACAGCCAGCGATACCAATAGTGTGGCAATCGTCAGGGATTGGACCGCCACCAACAAAATGCCCAGCGCGACCAATTCGGCCGCAATTGCCTTGTTGCGGATCCACTCCCGTTCTTCTGGGGACAATGGGAGTACTTTGATCGAATCTAAAATGAAACCGGTCGAAGGCGTCACAAGCGCGAGGCCAACGAGAATCGACATGCGCCAAGTGAGATCGGTCATCCATATCAGCGCGACTGCAGTTAGTCCCAGCATCAGAAGAAAGAGCAGAACATGCTGAATGAGTACGCGGGAATTGTTCTTCAGTTCCGAAGGACTGACATCGAGACCGGCATGAAGAAACAGCGACACAATGCCAAGCGTAGACAAGAGCTTGATCGTTTCATCGGTTTGGAACAGGTCGAATCCTAAAGATGCGATGATTCCGAGCCCAAAGGCAGTGATCGCCGCGGGCAGTCGAAACCGTTGGAGAAACTTTGGAATCACGAAGACCGCAAAGATCAACAAAAGGTATCCAACTTCGGGATGCCTCAGGTAGCTCTGAACAGTATCAAGCAGGCTCATACATATAGGATAGGATGAGCTGAGCTCAAAATCAAAGCAAATAGATCACTGGAGCCAGAGCCAAACACCGGCTCCACCAGAAAATGTTCGTGTAATAGCGAACTGGAACTCTACCCGGCTACGGTTTTTCGCCTGCGGAAATACCCAAAGCCGTAATACCCGAAGAGACACAGGAGAAACACCGATGTTGACGCAGTCAGTGTTTTTCCGGTTGCGTAACGCGGCGAATGGAATTCAAAGGTCAGTTCGTGCGAACCGGCTGGAATTGCAACTGCCCTGAGGGCACCGTAGGCGCGCAGATGTTTGGCCGGTTGATTGTCGACGGTCACTTGCCAGGCATCGAACCAGGTTTCAGTCATCACCAACAACTTTGGTGACACTGCTTGAGCGTGTACCGTCACTTTATCGGTACCGCGCGATACAACCCAGGCCGTGTCGGTAGGTGACGAGGATGGGTCGATAGGCGATCCCGGCTCTTCTTCAAGATAGACCAGTTCACGCAAATTCTCAGTTCCATTAAGAATCGCCGGATAAATTTGTTGGCGATCAGCGATGACTTTATACGAGCCGGCCAGAAAAAGTCGCGGGAAGGCGTTGTCGTTTTGTACCAGTTGCACCTGACCATAGCGGTTCACGGTGGTGACCGGAAGATCACCAAGGAAATTAGCCGGGATGTCGCGGCCGGTTTCGTTGATCAGATACTTTACACCCAGAAGATTTATGACTCTTGGGTTGTAGATGTTCTTGATTTCCAGACTCCCGATCAGGTCATCATACCATCGCAATTGGTTGCCGTGGTAGCCGACCGGCACATCGATATCGTGGAATGGCAGTTGATCGTCTTTGGGTTGGGTCAGATTGAGCACCCGATATTCTTTCGCGTTGGTATCCAAATATTGAGTCATCGGGTTTGGGGCAAAATAGTCGCTGGGGTTCTCGGTGCTGATAAAGCGCGAGTCAAAACGCATTCCGTCGATCACGGGCAGAGCCACGAGCGCGAGCAAAAGGCCGCTGGCCATATTCTTCTCGCGCACCAGCCAGATTACTCCGGCGGCGACGGCTGTCACCAGAAAAGCGATCCACGCGCCGGATTGCGGCGACATCGAACTTACTGACATTTTGCTGGACCATTGTCCGGCCGGCATCGCTGTAGAATAGCGAGCACCAAGCGGAGAGAATACCTCGACCGGCCATTGACAATAGTAAAGAGAGCAGGAAGAGAAGGCCGGGAATGCCAAAGAGCACCATGCGAAACTTCTGTGTTTGCTTGGGCGATTCGTCGCGCGGCGATTGTAGGTGTTGTATTGCAAACCCGGCAAGAAGGGCAAATGAAAATGAAAACATGAACATGATCATCGACGGCGCCCGGAGCGAGTCGACTTTGGGAATCAGGAAATAGAGATTAAAGAGCGGTGTCGACGCCCCCAGTCCGTAGGTCAGTGCAAAAATGGCCAGTCCGCCGAAAAACCATCGCTCACGGCGACGCGAACAGACCAGGCCCAGCAGTCCGAGAAAGAAAGTGACCGCGCCGATAGCTTCGGAGTTGTCCTTAAAAGCGTTCTTTCCCCAGTAGTATGTGCCCGGTTTGTTTGTGCTGACACCGGAAAACTCAGGGATAAACAGGTTCATTCCCTCTTCGGCGTGCATGGACCAAGAGGTCGCCCAATCCCATCCTTTTTTGGTGTCGGCGCGAGGGGAGAAATGAGTCGTGTAGTAATACCCCGGATAGAACTGAATTGCCGAGAGGAGCAATGCGATTACCACCGCATAGGCCGCAAGAGATCCCGGCCAGATAAATTTGATGGGCGATTTGGTTTCCCTGAAAAGGACAATCATCTTGTACAGCGTGTAGAGACCGGCCCCCCAGAGGGTGAAGTATGACATTTGGGCGTGTGGAGATAAGATGATCAAACCAAGCACCAGTCCAAGGAGCGAGAAGTTCAATACTGGTTTGGTCTCAAATCCGCGCTCGATGAACAGAATAACCAGAGGGAAGAGAGTGGTGACGAAAATCTTGCCGTCGTGACCTGGCGTGACAAGGGAAACCAGATATGGCGCAAACATGTATGCCGCGGCGGAAACCAGTGATGCTGTCTTCCCCAGTTTGAACTGCCGAGCCGCAAAATACATGAACAGGCCGGCCAAGTAGATATGCCAAAACAAACTCCAACCCAATCCACGATCGAGTGCCATAAACCTTTTGAATGGATAAGAGAGTGGGTAGAAGATGTCGCCGTGGAAGGCCTCGATATACGGCATTCCTCCGAATATGTATGGATTCCATTGCGGAATTGAGCCGGTCGATTTGAGGCCGTCGACAAGGAGGGTTCTGAAAAAGTACCCGGCCGATAGCGTGTCGGAGCCATGCAACATCCGATCAGAGAAAACAAAATCACTGAACAGAATCACCAGCGAGAGCAGGATGACAAGAAAAGCCACAGGGGTAAACCAGCGGGAGGATTCAAGGCGTGTCAGCGCGCCATCGGCACGCGGGTGTGTATTTTTCTTAATAGCAGTGGCCACAGTGTCCCTCGGTTTTCGGGATTGGTCGAGCGGTTTATTGCCTCAGGATATTCATTCGGCCGAGCATTGGCAACCAATATCGGTTGAGGCGACCTTGGCGGGAGGGGGCTGATATCTTGGGGATAGACCGTTAGGCTAATCTATGGCCGGTAATGCAGTTTCGGCGTACTTAACATATGCGGGGGAGGAGTTCTCCCATGGGCATCGTGACAAAGCGATATGTGCCAAGCGGCGTACGGGCCACTACCTCCCCCGGATGATTTGAAACGACCTCGCCTATAATCGCGGCTTTTCCACCCACCGGATGACTATGTATCGCTTTTAGGACAGCATCAGCTTTTTCAGCCGCCACCACTGCGACTAACTTCCCTTCGTTGGCGATGTGCATAGGATCAAACCCGAGCAAATCACATGCGGCCCGAACATCTGGACTTACGGGAATTGCTTTTTCGTCTATTGCCACTCCGACTGCCAGACCGCCCACAAATTCGTTGAGAGTGGAGGCCAGGCCGCCGCGGGTCGGGTCGCGCATGACTTTGACTGCGTCGCCTCCGGACCTGAGCATTTCTTTTGCCATCAGATGCAGTGGTGCGGAGTCGCTCTCGACTGTGCCGCTCATCGAGAAGGATTGTCGCGCCAAAAGTACGGCAATGCCGTGATCTCCCAAAGATCCTGACAAGAGGACTTTGTCGCCGGTCGTGATTCGTTCAGTTCCGAGTTTGATCGCAGGAAGAATTCTGCCGATCCCCGAAGTGATAACAAAGATCTTATCGGCCTTACCGCGTGGAACGACTTTGGTATCGCCGGTAACAATGGCCACGCCGGCCTCGGTTGCCGCTTTCTGCATCGACAGAAGGACACGCTGAAGTATTTCCATCGGCAGTCCTTCTTCGATGATCAAACTCACACTGAGCCACAGAGGCTCAGCCCCTGAAACGGCCAGATCGTTTACAGTGCCGTTAACTGCCAGAGCGCCAATGTCGCCGCCGGGGAAAAAGAGTGGATCAACGACGTAGGCGTCGGTTGTGAATGCGAGTCGGTGATCGTCAATGTCCAGCCGCGCCGCGTCGGCTAGTCGATTCAGTTCGGGGTTGTCAAATGCGGGAAGTACAAGCTCTGAGATCAGCTCATGCGACATCCCGCCACCTGAACCATGACTAAGCAGTATCTTACCGGATGGTTTCTCTATTTGCGACATGCAGACTCCGTCGGTGGTTTGCAAAGTAAGCAGAACAGGCTCCCTCCGAAGAAACCATAGGTGCGCCAAGGGGATGCGTAGGATTGCACTGGCTTCCGAACAGGGGGCAGTCGAGAGGGGACTTTTTGCCTTGCAGTATGTCGCCCGCTTCACAGATGCTAATCTGAGTAAGATTGCTCAATTGGCTGTGCCTCAATTGGGGCGGGCTCAAATGCGCATACTGATCCCGCAAACGCAGGCCGCTCTTGGGGATCATGCCGATTCCCCGCCAAACCCGGTCTTCGGGCTGGAAAACTTCGTCGAGCAACTCGCGGGCCACGATGTTCCCTTCGTCACGAACGACTCGCGCGTACATGTTTTCAACACAGGCTGAGCCTCTTTCGAGTTGGTGGACTGCGGCTCGAATACCCAGCAGAAGATCAACCAGATCAAATCCGGTGATAACCACTGGGATGTTATGGTCGCGCGCTAGTATCTCGTACCCCTGTGTGCCCATTACTGTGGCAACATGCCCTGCCGCAAGGTAGGCCTGCACAATAGGTGATGGGCCGCTGACAAGCGAGACCATTGCCGGCGTGACCAGGACGTGCGCCGACAAGATCGAAAAATTGGTCAAGCCTTCGCGGTCGGCCTGTCGCGCCGCGATGGCGGTCGAGGGTGCCGTAGTTTCAAATCCAACAGCGAAGAATAAGACATTCAAGCCGCGATGATTTCTGGCCAGTGCCACCGCCTCCTGCGCCGAACCGACTATTTCAACTCGGCCACCGTCGGCGCGGGCCTCAAATAGGTTCCCCTGGCTTCCCGGCACCCGGAGCATATCACCAAAGCTGGTCAACACGGTATTGGGTGTCCTGGCATAGGTGATGGCTTGGTCAATCAACTCTATTGGAGTGACGCACACGGGACAACCGGGGCCGTGCACCAGCCGGACTTCCGGGGGAAGTAGCTGATCAATTCCACTGTTAATTATGGCGTGCGTTTGCCCTCCGCAGACTTCCATGATTGTCCACGGCCGCGTCACAGTTCGGCGGATATCTTCCAAAATAGCGTGGGCCGCTTGTGGAGATTTGAATGGTTCACACCTCACAAGTTGTTTGCCTCGGAGGCGCTGGTCAATTTGTCGATCAAGGCGATTGTCTCCAGCGCTGTTTGCTCATCGACAATCTGAAGGGCGGTACCGGCGTGGACCAAGAGAAAATCGCACACTTTCGCCTCGGGAACCAGTTCAAGGCAGACGCGGACCGTTACGCCGGTGAAATCGACAAGACCAAAGCGTAAACTGTGGTCGTCGATTATTTCCCGAAGTACTCCTGGAACGGCAAGACACATAGCTAATCTCGATTCTCCGGTTGACCGATAAGTGCGGCGTTTGCGATTACCAATTGCCCCAGTGACACGCCGCCGTCGTTCGTCGGCACTTTTTGGTGGCTTATAACTTCAAACTCCAGATCCCGTAAGAGTGACGAGATGAATTCAAAGAATAAATTGTTCTGATAGACTCCTCCACTTAGAGCCACCCGGTTCCCGAATCCTTCAGATCGTGCACGTACCGCCGCCGAGACAAAAAGGACTGCCAGTTCCTGATGGAACCGCCGTGTCAGGCTCACAAGTGATTCGCCACTTCCTTGACGCTGGGAAATCTCACTAATGATGGGCGTAATATTGATTGGCCCCAGTGGGGAACCGATAATGTCACTGATTTTCATGGTCCGCAAAGGCCCCAATTGCGATGCAATCCTCTCCAGTAAGATGGCCGCCTGAGCTTCATAAGTAATCTTCGAGCAAAGTCCCAGCAGGGCCGAGACGCCATCAAATAGCCGCCCGCAACTGGAAGTGAGCGGCGTATTCACTTTTTGGGCCAATTGGCCCAGAGCAATGTCAACCTGGCGGGGTGGAATCGACATCCGGGTGATCGCGAGCTCGGCGGCAGATTCCGGGAGTGAATGGCGGAGGTAGCTCAGCGCCATCCGCCACGGTTCGCGCACAGCGGCCTCACCGCCGGGCATTCCCACCGGATCAAGCCAAGCCAGCCGACGAAACGAGGATGAGTCGCCGAAGAGAAGCTCGCCTCCCCAGATCGTACCGTCAGTACCGTAGCCGGAGCCGTCCAAGATAATTCCAAGGCAGGGCTCTAATTCGTTATTCTCGGTCATTACCGAAACTAAGTGGGCATGGTGATGCTGAACTCCTGTCAGCCTCGCACCGGATTGAGTTTTGGCCCAGCGGGTTGAAAGATAATCGGGATGCAGATCGTGGGCGATGACGACAGGATTCGTGTTGAGTAAGTGAGATAGATGTTTTACGGTCGCGCCATAATTATCCATCGACAGCGGGTTGTCCAGATCCCCCAGATGCTGACTTAGCACGACCTGATCTTTGATTCCGATCGCAACCGTACTTTTTAGCTCTGCGCCACAGGCCAGAATTGGTTCTGACAAATCGAACGACAGGGTAATTGGCTCGGGCACGATTCCCCGGGCGCGCCTCAAAACGCGCGGTTGTCGATCCGATTGTTGGAAAATCGAATCATCCATCCGCTGGAGAATATCGCGGTCGTGGAGTACAAACAAATCGGCAATCCCGCGGAGGCGTTCGATAGCTTCGTCATTGCCGATCGC
This sequence comes from Candidatus Zixiibacteriota bacterium, assembly GCA_044227335.1. Lineage (GTDB taxonomy): Bacteria > Zixibacteria > MSB-5A5 > GN15 > FEB-12 > JACRAV01. Next base: position 9,156 of record JBGAWZ010000150.1, read on the forward strand.
GATAGGTTCGTCGGTCAGATTCC
>JBGAWZ010000151.1:0-5283 GCA_044227335.1 Candidatus Zixiibacteriota bacterium
GTGATTCGAATCTGAAGGCGGCCGCCTGCGCCGAAGTGACATCTTCCTGCCCGCCGAGTCCAATCCGGAATCTATTGGTCGCGGTCTCGGCCATATCGGAGTAGACGCTTTTCTGCTTTCGCATTTCCGACAGCATCTGTTGCGCATAGGCGAATTCATGAAAGGCCTTGCGCGCGGAAACCATTAATTCGACAGCCGTCATTTCCGCCATCGTCCTGGCGCCGTCGGCGCTTTTTTGAGCGGCTTTTGAGCTGAGTCCCTTTTGACCGGCCAGTGGGATGGACTGGCTGAGACCGAACATGGTCATAGTCATCGGGTCCATGCGAAAATCAAAGTTGGTCGGGACATTATTCACGCCGACCATGAACATCGGATCATCCCACGCGCCAGCCGATTTGGCTTTGAATCGTTCAGCACGAGCCATCTGTTGGGATGACCTGAGGTTTCCGTTCGTTGCAAGAGTTGACGAGATGATGTGTGATATGGTGAGCGTACCATCGGCGCGTACATTTCCTGTCACACCAAAAAGCACGATCTGGCACAAGACAGCTGTGCCTAGAAGTTTCATGTGGGGGCTCAGAGAAAACATACATCTACCACAATGGCAAGGCCGGTGCCACACGATACTTACCTATTAGGAAGAGAGTACGAGTCTGCGGTGATTGGCGTAACCAATTGAGCAGTAACGCAATAGGCGTTCCCTTGTTTTCTTGCTCTTGTCGCGAGCCTGTTCTCTGGCAAGCGGTGACTGGCGACATATATCCAAGAGACTGTATAATATTATACAACGCGCCTCACGCCAACAGCCGGGTGGGAGCGGGCGATTCGATGGCACACTGGAGTCGCAAAGTCCTTGCAATGAAACGGAACTGACGATAGTATACAAAGTCCGCAAGTATGCCCCCGTAGCTCATCCGGATAGAGCATCTGCCTTCTAAGCAGAGGGTAGCAGGTTCGAGTCCTGCCGGGGGTATTTTGAATATGATGCAAGAGCACTTCAGCCCCGGGTCGTTTTGCACGACATCCATTCCACTTGCAATAGTCGGTGTATCCGACCGTGACTTCGGCGGCGCGATTTACAAAACGCTTAAGGCGCGCGGCTATTCTGTTGTCGCAGTCAACCCAAAGCGAACAACTTTCGAAAGCGACATCTGCTACCCCTCCCTTCGCAATCTGCCTGCGGAAGTCAAACGGGCGGTTATTGCGGTCTCGCCCGAATCGGCCGGGACGGTCGTGGCCGATGCCATTGCCGCCGGATTTACTCACCTTTGGTTTCAACAAGGGAGAGATTTCAGCGCCGCGATTTCTAACGCCGAACACAACGGAATGGTGACCGTTAGCCGCCGGTGTATTCTCATGTATACCGAGCCGGTGGGCGGGATTCACCGGTTCCATCGATTTGTCGAAAAAGCGATCGGCAGATATTAGAAGAACAGTCTCACGACTTCACTTCACAAAGATACAGCTCGTTCCCGTCCGGATCGCCGAAAAAGGCCAGCCTGACCATGCCGTCGTCTTTGACCGGCCCCTCAAATTTCACCCCGCGGCTTTGCAGGCTCTGAAACACCTTCTCAATGTCCTCGCCGACGGTCAGCCCGATTGAAATCGCTCCGCGACTTCCTGCCAGGCCGACCTTGGACCCGGCAGGGTGCAGGCCAATTGAACATTGACCAGCTCTCACCTGAGCCCAGTGATCACCCGCACGGTATTCGAGTTGGAGGCCGAGTGTGTTTGTGTAGAACTCTACTGCCCGGTTCATGTCCGAGACCATCACTGTCGGAATACCATCTTTGATCATCGCATTCTCCTTGATTGAATTAAGAAGTATATATCTAAGTGGACTGGATCAGTCAACGATAAGGTCGCAAATGTGAGTTTTGGCGTGGCTACAAATTTCGCCTTGACAGCCCCATTCCGCCGAATTAATATGACGCAAGCGTAAATGAAAACGATTTTCATTTCGCATAAGGCGTTGACATTCAATTGGATCGAAGAGATGAAAACGGAATACAACAGGATGTGTCACAATAGAATCGAAGGAGTGTAGTTATGTTTGTCATGATGAATCGGATGGTGGTACCCGAAGAGCACCGTACTCGTTTTGAGCAGATGTTTGCCACGCGCGCCAAAGCGGTCGACCGTCGGCCGGGATTTGTGAAGGCCGAAATTCTGAAACCCAAACACGGCAACGAATACATTGTCATGACTCACTGGGAGTCGGAGTCGGCCTTCGACGGATGGGTCAATTCTAAAGAATACACGGAGGGACACCAGCGAGTCGGCGAATTCAAAGGGCACGACGGCAAGAGTTTGTTGACTTCCAAAGTGGAAAAGTATGAAGTTTTCGCCGAGTGATCCTGCATCTTTGGATATGACGACCGACACCGACGCCCCGCGCCTTGGAATTCTGAAGAGATTCTGGCTGAGTATCCGGCAGATCAAGCAAGACCTGCACGTTCCACTTGAAGGCGCCGAGGGAATGACGCGCGGGCAAAAATTCAGCGCGCGGTTTCGGTTTTTGTTCAAACGCCACGGCTGGAAATTGGTGTGGGCGTTTATCATTTTCTATCTGATTCGCGACACCGTGCTGTACCTTCTTCTCCCCTACCTGATCGCCAAGGGGATTTGGGGGTGATTTTTGTTCAGGTCACCCTTCGACGGGCTCAGGGTGACTTTGGTTGGATTGCACAACAGCGTATACCAAGTCAGGCTGAGATTGTCGAAGCCTCAAAAGTAGGTCGGGTTGACGGCTTGATTCGTCGCAGACGAAGCGAGACGGCTACCCGACAATCTTTCTTCTCTATAGAATGTCGGGTAGTCTGCGTTCCCTGCTGTCGCAGGTAACTTGCCAACCCGACCTACTCTTCATATCTTGATTTTATGGGCGACAAAAATATCTGCTATCCAATTCTGCTCTTCAAAATCGACGGGGTCGATACGCCGCGCGAGACTGTCATGCGGCATATCGCGTATGTGAAATCACTCGACGACGCCGGCAAATTGGTCTTGGCCGGACCATTTGAGAATTTCGCGGGCGGGATGGTGATTGTCCGAGCCGAATCACTTGAGGCTGCGACTGAGATCGCCAGATCCGATCCGTTTGTCAGCGAGGGTGTGCGGACATTTGAGGTCCGCAAATGGCTCATGGCAAACCGGGAGAATGGGTATTTGGGGTGAGGGGGGGAATTACTTTTGGACTCAGCCGACTCTGTAGTCCCGTTGGGCGTTTACATCCTCTTGCTCGGGTCACCGATACTCGGTCTCATCGCGTACTTTCTATTGAGGAAACACTCTAAGGCGGAACCGAATCCGGATCACGACATTTCACCGGGTCCGTACCGTTCTTTGGAAGACGTCGATCCGCTCATGCTCTACCACTATATCCATCTGTTGCTACTTCCAAATTCGCGGCTCTTTCTTCTGGAAGCTGATCGCCAGCATCATGCACAGCTTGGACGTCTGGCCCGACCGACCCGGTGGTTGCCGTCAAAGTGCAAAATATTGAATGATCCTCTCGGTCTGCACATACCGGTGAGTGATGCTGCCTTGGAGGAACTCAGTCAACTGATGGGCAGGGTTCCCCTAAGTGGCGGCGATTTTTGCCAGCTTGGTTGGGTGATCATTGTTTACGACGACGCGGGGATATACTTTGAATGGATAAACCCGTCGGATGAGCCTGTTCACATTGCATCCAGAGTTCCCGAAGACAAAGTAAGAACGTTTGCAGAGAAAACAAAGAGACAACGAGATGCGCTTGAGTTCGATGTGTGAACTTGTAACCAACACTGCTCTTCCAGCGAACCGGGAGAATGGATACTGGCGGTGGGGGGATAGGACCTTATGAACTCCAATCCGGAAACCATAGCCGAGTTTTGGAAGTGGTTTTCACTACATGCTCACAGATTGGAAAGCGCCGACAGGCCGGATTCAAAAGCACTCGAAGAACTCACGTTTGAGTTGAGGCGAATAGACCAGGGACTGGTATGGGAGATCGGGCCTGACTCGGACAAGAAATATACCTTATGCGTGAGTGCCGATGGCTTCCGAGAGAGAGTAGAGTGCGTCTTTGAGACAATCGCTATGGCGCCTAAGATACCCAACTGGAGCTTTGTTGCTTTCCGTCAAAGGACAGAACCGGGATTTGGCTTTTCAATCGGAAATCTCAAAATCGAATGCTCAAACCTCAGGTTCGAACTTCTTTCCAATGATTTGATCTACATTGCCGTATACGTACCGAACGAGCTTGACCCTAACTCTGAAGATGTGAAGAGAATCGCTTTCATTACAGTCGACGAACTCTTGGGAGAATATGATGTCATTACCAAAGTAGGATGTGTGAAAGTGTTGAAGATAGAAGACTTCCATTCTTCGGGATCACTGTTGACGGCCGGCGAGTTGGCTATCGAATTCGACAGAGTATGGGCGAGAATGTCAGGAGATCCTGAGCCAAACTAGCCCCCACTTGCCCCCTCGCTCCATATTGTCTACATTCACGGTGTGACGTCCACACCCCAACCCAAATTCCTCGACCGCCACGGGTACAAGTACTACGACCTGGTCATGGCCCTGTTTGTCACGGTGCTCTTCTGCTCCAATTTCATCGGGGCGATCAAAATCTGGGAGGTTGGCGGGTACAAGTTCGGCGCGGGGATACTCTTCTTCCCCATCAGCTATCTCTTTGGCGATATCCTTACCGAGGTCTACGGCTACACTCGCGCCCGCAAAGTCGTCTGGGCTGGATTTGGCTCGCTCGTGTTCACTGTTCTCATGGCGCAAGTGGTTCTCTCCCTTCCGCCCGCGCAGGGATGGGTCGGGCAGGAGCAGATGGAGTTTGTCTTTGGCTCGACCCCGCGCATCGTGATCGCTTCGATTCTCGCCTACACCGCCGGCGAGTTCTGCAATTCGTATGTGCTGGCCAAGATGAAGATCGCAACCAAGGGGCAGTTTCTCTGGATGCGCACGATTGGTTCAACCATTGCCGGTGAAGGAATCGACTCACTGATCTTCTACCCCGCCGCATTCTGGGGAGTCTGGTCGCCGGAGAATGTCATCAGCGTGATGCTTGGCAACTATGGTTTGAAAGTATTGTGGGAGACAGTCGCGACACCGTTCACATACAAGATAGTTGCGTTCCTAAAGCGAATCGAAGCCGAAGATTACTACGACTGGAAAACCAACTTCACGCCGTTTTCGCTTGAGACCGATGATTCCGGTTCGGCCAGGAAGCGCGCAGATCAACCGTAAGGCATAACCCCTCACCTGTCACTTCGTGACATCCTCTCC
>JBGAWZ010000152.1:0-6241 GCA_044227335.1 Candidatus Zixiibacteriota bacterium
GTGATCAACTCCACCGAAATCGCGACGTTATCACCAGGCATCACCATCTCAACCCCAGCCGGCAAACTCGCCACTCCTGTCACGTCCGTCGTCCGGAAGTAAAACTGCGGACGATACCCATTAAAGAACGGCGTATGACGGCCACCCTCTTCCTTCGCCAGGATATACACCTCAGCTTTGAATTTCTTGTGCGGCTTCACACTCCCCGGCTTGGCAAGGACCATCCCGCGTTCGAGCTGTTCTTTGTCAATACCACGAAGGAGTAATCCAACGTTGTCGCCAGCCTGAGCCTGATCAAGGAGCTTACGGAACATCTCAACGCCCGTGACCACTGTCTTCTTGGTGTCGCCAAAGCCGATCACCTCGAGTTCCTCACCTGACTTAACGATTCCACGCTCGACTCTTCCAGTACCCACAGTACCACGGCCGGTAATCGAGAAAACGTCTTCGACCGGCATCAAAAACGGCTTGTCGGTCTCGCGTTTCGGCTCAGGGATATACTCATCGCAGGCTTTAACCAGATCAAGGATCGGCTTGAAGGCCGGATCGGTCATCGGCGTGGCGGCATTTAAACCAGCCGACATCGCCTGTAAAGCTGAGCCACGAATCACCGGTATATCGTCTCCCGGGAACTTGTACTGGGTCAGCAAATCTCTGACTTCCAGCTCAACTAAGTCAAGCAGTTCCGGGTCATCAACCATATCTACTTTATTCATGAACACCACGATATACGGCACACCCACCTGACGAGCCAACAGAATGTGCTCGCGCGTCTGAGGCATCGGACCATCGGAGGCCGACACAACAAGAATAGCGCCGTCCATCTGCGCCGCACCCGTAATCATGTTCTTCACATAATCCGCGTGACCCGGACAGTCTACGTGCGCATAGTGACGGTTGGCCGACTCGTACTCCACGTGAGCTGTCGCGATCGTTATCCCGCGCTCGCGCTCCTCGGGCGCATTGTCGATCGAATCAAACGTCCGTACCGCGCCACCAGACTGCCGTGCCATCACCATCGTGATCGCCGCTGTCAACGTCGTCTTCCCGTGATCCACGTGACCTATCGTCCCCACGTTCACGTGCGGCTTGTTACGTACAAATTTCTCCTTCGACATCGTTTACAAAAAAGCCCAGAACCAGGATTGAACTGGTGACCTCATCCTTACCAAGGATGTGCTCTACCAACTGAGCTATCTGGGCAGAACAACTTTTTCTCCTCAGAAAGGCAAAAAAATGCCATGCCTCGCCGTTGGGCGAGCCCCAAATATATCGCCAACCCCAAGAGAGTCAAGCCATTTTTGGCATGAGATTTTCCGAAACAGGGTTTTTTTGGGGGTCCCCCGCCCCAACCCTGACCCAGACTGGCCGACCGGATTACGCTATCGGTCGCACAGTGACCGCAAGGACTACTAAAGCGCTATCACACAGCGCGTTAACGGCGCTTTCGGCTGGGCATCTTGGGGCTCATCCGGGTGAGCTCGGCTTGGATTGAGTCAAGGGGCGGCACATTCCAGGCCCGGCGGAGGGAGTCGGAAGTTTGGGAGTCCATGGCCAGTAAGACAAACTGGCCGGCGCGGTTACGGGTGTACTGTGTGCCGTATTTTTGGGGCAAATCGTTGAAAATCAAGTGACGGTCGAGGGCGGCGGCGGCTAAGAACTTGGCGCTGGGGTGCCCCTTTTCGGCCGCTTCGATTGCCAGCTTGTTGGCCAACAGGCAACATTCGTTGGCGACAGCCGGTTCGGCATGTTGCAGAATCAGGGCGGCGCGGTAGAGATCGGCCGGTTCGACTATCAGAGCTTGAGCCAGCAGACGGTAGACAACTTCGCGGTTGTGGGCGTTTTCACGCCATCGAGTGGTGTCCGGGATATCGAGATTGGCGCGCATGGCGGAGTCGACCTCGGAGATTGTCTGGAGTTCGCCGGTAACGGGGGCGTCCTGCTTGACTGCCCGTTCGGGTTTGCGCTGAACGCAGGATGCCAGAGCGATTACCAATAAAGCGAGTGAGACAAAAGGGAGCGTGCGATGCATAGCTTGGGTAGTAAGCGTGCGGCGAGGGAAGCGATCAACAATAAAAAGAGCGGGAGACGAGGCTCGAACTCGCGACCAACAGCTTGGAAGGCTGTGACTCTACCAACTGAGTTACTCCCGCTTATTGCGGTTCATAAAGTAGCGGAAGTTTGGGTTGTTTGCAAGGGGGAATTGGATGGTGAAAAAGACGCAAGAAAGCGCAAGACTCAGTTTTGCTTCTTCAGGCGATAGCGGAGAGTGGATTCGGGTACGCCTAAGCGGCGGGCGGCCAGACTTTTGTTGCCGTCACACTCGGCCAGAACAGCCTCAAGCTGGTCGTCCTGAACAAAGATCGTGGGATCATCAGCTAGCGTAATCATGTGCGAGATCGAGCCGGAAGACTCCATGTGCAGTCGTGACAGAACAGAGCTTAGTTCACGGATATTCCCCGGCCACGCCCGTCGTGCGAGTACCGACGCAAGTTCGGAAATACAGTGGGCATCGCCGTTGGGTTTCCATCCAAGCTCAAGCAAGAAGTGTTCGGTCAGCGGTTCGAAGTCTTCGGGGCGCTCCGACAGCGGCGAAAGTTCGATCGTAATCTGATTGAGTCGATGATATAAGTCGGTGCGGAAAAAACCGTCGTTCATCTTCTTTCGCAGGTCGACATTGGTCGCCGCGATCAGACGGAATTTTGCCGGGCGGAGCTTGATTTCTCCCAGGCGCCGGATCGTTTTTGATTCGAGAACTTCCAGAAGTTTGGCCTGCATTTCCGGCGAGGCCTCACCGATTTCATTTAAGAAAAATGTCCCGTTGTGGGCGAGTTCCAGAAGTCCCGGCTTTTCGGCCATCGCGCCGGTATAGGCCCCTTTGGCGTATCCGAACAATTCCGCCTCAGCCAAATGGGTCGGTACTGCGGAGATATTGATCGAGACGAATTTCCCAGAAAATCCGGAGCGTTCGTGAATGTACTTCGCCAGCATATCCTTGCCGGTGCCGGTCTGGCCGGTGATCAGCACATGCAATCCGCTTGGGGCGACCATCGTTGCCGATTCGAGTATCCGCAGTACTCTTTTGTTTCGGGTGATGATCTGAGTGGTGGCGCCGCCGGCTTCAATCGGGCGCGGCTTGATCTGCGGCTTGCCCAGTTTCTGCAGGGCGGCGGAGACTTTCTCAATAAACGGCGCGACCTCCTCCGATTCGAAATACTCGCGGGCCAGTTGCAAAAGAGCCACACTCTCCCCTTGCGGGTAACATCCCGAGGTTGCGGCAACATATCGTGTCACTGCCAGTTCATAGCGCGAGTCGATTTGCGTGAAAATCTCGCAGGCCTGTCGGAAGAGTTCTCCGGCGGTTTTGGGGTCGGTTTGGTGAATAGCCACCTGAGCGCGGATCCGCATACAGGCGGCAATTTCAACTTTCTGGCCGATCTTCTGCGCGACTTGGTCGGCCTCGCCTGCATACTTGGCGGCTTTGTCGAACTTCTCGGTGGCAACATAGAGATCACCCAGGAGCCGCTTGATCTGCGAGATGAGGGCCGACTGCGGGGCGATTTTGAGCGAGAGTTCGAGCCCCTCGTCGAGGGTCTTCTCGGCGAGCTTGTAGTCGCCCTGTAACAGAGCAATCCAGCCGAAGTATTCGAGCCAGTTGGCGCGCTCGCGGTCGAGGCCGACCAAGTGCGCCTTGGCGCTTTGAAGAAGGCTACCACCGAGATTGAAGTCTCCCCGCATCGCATTGGGCAATGAGGAAGCAGTGAAGAATGCCGCGAGATTCCCGGAATCGGACTTGAACAGATTTGCGTCGATCTGGTTGTATGAACTCGAGGCTTTGCGCAATTGCCCGGCAACAAAGAAAGTAGACCCCAAGTTCATGCGACAGACCGCTTCTTTCCTGGCATCGCCTTCCGCGTGATGAATCCGGATGCAATCCGTAAGGTTTTCACCAGCTACGTTGTAGTTTCCTAACTGCATGTTTACCAGAGCCAACCAATTTAGAGACCTGGCCGCGCAGGAATTGTCTCGAACGCGAAGATAATGAACATACGATTCAAGCAACTCTTGCTTCGCAGCCGATTGCTCGCCTAAGGCAATTAGTATTCGCCCCTTGAGAAATTTTGAATGTGCAAAGCTAGCTGTTTCTATCGAATTGCGAAATGCCTCAATCGCAACATCGGCGTCCTCAATTGAGTAAACACCCGACCCGACCGACGCTTCCAACTTGAGCAACAAGTAAGCGCCCTCATCGGACTTTGGCAGCCCAACAGGATCAAAACTACCCAGCAACTCCAGCGCACCGGAGTAGTCGCGATTACTGAGCAGAGACTGGGCTTGCACCAACGTCTGTGAGGTTCGGTTGGACAATTCTTTCTCCGTTCATGTCAGGCAGAGTTTCCGAGACAGTGACAATTCGACGCCAGGCGAATTCCAAGAACAGCAACTTCACTCTCTGAACAATAGAGGGCTTCTGAATCTTATTGTTGTCCCCCCAAGGACTGTCGCTATTGACCGTGGTGGTTGCAATATTTATAGCATTATTGTTTGCCCTTTGCGTGGCTTTCCAATCGAGGGCTGAAACTGAGGAGGCGAGGATCGAGATACAACCGGTACAGATTACAAAAAGAACAGCCGATCGAGCCCAGCCTTTGTGATGTGCTCTTTTGCGGCTCATACTATACACTCCATCGCTTTCCAATTATTTGTGTTCGTCGCCTGCTATATGAAAAACTACTGATTTATCTACAACCCCGTGCCAACTGTCGTTCCGCTTGAGTGAGGATCGGCGACATTTGTACTCTCTTCCATGTTGACATCGACGTTCGGCACGAAGTGCCGTGAATGCACTCCAAAGACAAAGAACCGCAGTGCAAGCCTTGCTCGCAAAATCCAGCCACCATCGGACCTTTCCGGAGATTGGGGCTTGTTGTCGTGGCCCCAAGGCGTATCGCTATTTACTGTCGTGGTAGCAATATTCATCTGGCTTTGATTTGCCTTCTGCGTGGCTTTCCAATCGAGGGCTGAAACTGAGGAGGCGAGGATCGAGATACAAGCGGTACAGATTACCAAGAGAACAGCCGATCGAGCCCAGCCTTTGTGATGTGCTCTTTTGCGGCTCATTTCAAACACTCCTTCGTAATAGGTTTGAAGTCCTATCACATATATCGGCCATCCCGACGGCCGTCTGTTGCGTTTCTGAAATCCGAAAAGGACACTTAACCATATATTGGAGTTGAATATCTGTCAAGGCCAAATCCTAGTATTGCGGCGTGCTACGTTATCTTCGTGCGGGCTTAGGCCCCCTCGTCGCAGTCCCTTGTCGCAACGTCTTTGCGAATTTCGTAGTCCATATTCGCAAACAATCGACGTTGTCACACAGTAAGTTGCGAGGAGTTTGCGAGTCATTTACGAGAAACTCGCAACTTTGCGAGCCCAAAGCGAATCGATCACACAGTTGACAATCCGGCGGCGTGTCACACAGTACGTTGTGCGACAACGCGATAGTGGACATATGGAAATTCTTGTCCGCGATTGGCATGAGAGTTGTATTGCGCCCTGGCGGTGATCACCGGGAAAGAACGTAGCAACGTCCACACAGGGAGGGACAGAATACAAAACGTGTTGCGGGTGATTAATCCGGGGTGCTGTCGAAGACCGGCCGCACTCCACTGATAGGTGTTGACAACAAAAATCGAAAGAGAGTACGTTATGAAGAGAATTATGATCATGTTGAGCGCTTTGGCGGTTGTAGCTCTAAGCGCAGGGATTTTCGTGATGGTGAGTTGTAGTTCGGAGAAGGGGGTTGGTATGCTCTCTTCTTCGGTTGACACAAAATCGACTTCAGTTGGCGAGGTCGACAACGCGGCTTTGACCACCGTACAAACTCCGGAGGGGGATGCTACAATCACTGAGGTTATTACTAACCTGGAAGAAATGTCCGTTTCATTCCGCTTAGAGATGCAATCTGAGAATATGACCGTAGTTAAGCGACAACTTGAAATGCGGTTTTCGGGCGATCCCGCGAGTACTGCACGGTTCTCTTCTCGACTCAGGGACAACGATGGAAACATCTTGTGGAGTTGCTACCAGAGCGGCTCAAGTGGCGGGGCAATTACGCGAACTGCGTTTTGGACGGCAAACCGATCGGTGGTTGCCGATTTTATGCAAGATGAGTCCGAATACAAGACGACGTATGCAGTTGACGGTGACCAGATAGTATTAGCATTTCCGGTTGATCAAT
>JBGAWZ010000153.1:0-5240 GCA_044227335.1 Candidatus Zixiibacteriota bacterium
GTGAAGCGATCACTGTAGTCTCGGAAGTCGACGCGGTGGTCACCGCCTTGCCGTTTATCGAAGGCCAAGAAATCGACTCAGGTGGGCTGATAGCGCAGATGGATGATCAGCAGATCAGGGCCGCTTTTCAGAGTGCGGAGGCAACCCGAGATCAAACCAAGTCGGCATATGACCGGGCCAAAGATATGCTCTCGGCCGGAGCAGTTTCCAAACAGGCGCTGGACGACGCAACCGCAAATCTGAAGGTTGCCGAAGCACAATACGAGCAGGCGCGGGTGCGCCTCTCCAAATGCCAGATCAAGGCGCCATTTTCCGGTGTGATTGGACCGCGCCTGGTCTCCCCCGGAGCGTTTTTGCGATCGGGCTTCTCACTCGCAACACCGATTACCACGCTGACCCAGATCAGTCGGCTCAAAGTGACATTCACTGCGCCGGAGAGAATATACTCGCGGTTAACACGCGGCTCGGAGATTACTGTAACCACTCCTGCCTATCCCGACAGTAAGCTCATTGGCAAGATTGATGTCATCGATCCGATTGTCGATTCGATTACTCGAAGTGTGCGAGTTATCGCACGTGTGCACAATACCGACCGGAAATTCCGTCCGGGGATGTCGGCAACAGTATCGGCAGTTTTGGGCGAGCGGCCGAATTCGCTAACCATTCCCGACGAGGCAGTCTTTGCCGAAGGGAATCAGGCCTTCGTCTTTGAGGTTCAGCCGGACAATTCAGTCATGCGTAAACCAATTATTCTCGGATCGCGTGAAGCCGGCACGGTTGAGGTCGTATCGGGACTAACATCCGGAGCCAAAGTTGTCCGGGCCGGACATCAAAAGCTGTACGACGGCGCCAAGGTCATGCCTGCCGGCGCACCGCCGCCCGGCGCAACCGACGCGGGCGGTGCAAGTGCTCCCGCTGATTCAGCCAAGACAGACTCGACAATGGAGACCAAATAGTGAAGCTCTCAGAACTTTCCATTAGTCGACCAGTCCTTGCGACGGTGATGAGTCTGGTTATTACGCTATTCGGACTGGTTTCCTATTCGCGGTTGCCTGTTCGCGAGTATCCGGATATTGACCCTCCAATCGTTTCGGTGAACACATTCTATCGTGGCGCCAGTCCGAGCGTGATTGAAACTGAAATCACCGACGTCCTCGAAGAACAATTCTCCACTATCGAAGGTGTCAAAACCATCACTTCATCGAGCCAGGAACAAGGTTCGAGCATCACGATTACCTTTGAACTCAATCGCGATGTCGATCAGGCGGCCAACGACGTTCGGGACCGGGTGTCGCGTATTCGCGGCAGTCTGCCACGTGAGTCTGACGATCCCGTAATCGAGAAGGTCGACGTTAACGCCCAGCCGATTGTCTGGTTGGCGCTTTTCTCCCAAGGGCAATCGAGTCTTGAACTTTCCGATTTCGGCGACCGAATTCTTAAGGAACGTCTGCTCCGCCTGCCGGGCGTTGCGTCGGTCTTTCTCGGCGGCGAACGCAAGTATGCGATGCGAATCTGGCTTGACCCTCTGAAGATGGCCACCGCCGGACTGACACCTTCCGATGTGGAGGATGCTATCCGTCGCGAAAATGCAGAGATTCCCGGTGGCCGTGTTGAAGGCATGGGGCGCGAATTCTCAGTGCGCACGCGCGGCGACCTGAATGATCCGGCCCAGTTTTCCGCGATCATCGTGAAGCAATCCGGCGACAATCTGGTTCGATTGGGTGATGTGGCTCAGATTGAGCTCGGGGCACAGGATGAGCGAACCGCCGTACGATGGAACGGCGAGCAGGCGCTCGGGCTTGGTATCGTAAAGCAGTCAAAGGCCAGTACTATCGACGTCGCACACGCTGTCGAAGGCGCCCTGCCGGAACTTCGCAAACTTCTCCCTTCCGGCGCCAAACTCGACGTGGCCTACAATTCGGCTACTTTTATTGAGGAGTCGATAAGCGAAGTACGCGATACCATTATCATCGCCGTCATACTTGTCGTACTCGTCATTTTGGCGTTCTTGAAGAGTTTTCGCGCGACGATCATCCCAACGTTTGCCATTCCGACTTCAATTATCGGCACCTTTGCTATCGTCTTTTTTGCCGGCTTTACGATTAACATTCTGACGCTTTTGGCACTTGTGCTTGCGATTGGTCTGGTCGTTGACGACGCCATTGTTGTGCTCGAAAATATCTTCCGGCACCTGCAGATGGGAAAAAGCAAGATGCAGGCGGCCTACGACGGTTCCAAGGAAATCGGATTTGCCGTCTTGGCTACGACTTTCTCGTTAGTCGCGGTGTTCGTACCACTGTCGTTTCTCTCAGGAAACGTTGGGCGACTCTTCCGCGAGTTCGGTTTATCGGTGGCCGTCGCCGTGCTTATCTCCGGGTTCGTTGCCCTCACTCTCACACCGATGCTTTGCTCGAAAATTCTGCGGCCGCTTCACGGCGAACCGGGCAAAGGAAGCTGGGCGAGTCGGTCATTTGATGCCTTCTTCGAATGGCTCGACCGCACATATGACAAGATTCTCCGCGGTGCACTTCGGAGGCGGTGGCTCGTAGTGGCTGGTGCGCTTGTCCTTGTGGCCGCCAGTCTGACCCTACTTAAGTTCATTCCGAGCGAATTGGTCCCCACCGAAGACCGTGGTACCGGTTTCGGAATTGTGATCGCCCCCGAGGGTGCTACGCTCGATTACACTGACCGGTATATGCGACAAGTCGAAGGTATTCTCCTCTCGGTACCTGAGTGCAAGGGTCTGTTCACCGCCACGGGGCTTGGCTTTGGTGGGCCAGGCCGAGTCACCAATGGATTTGTCTTTATGCAACTCAAGCCGCATGGTGAGCGCGATAAATCGCAACAGCAAATTGTGCAGGAACTCTTCTTCCCGCTTATTTCTATTCCGGGCGTGCTGGCATTTCTGATTAACCCCCCTTCGCTTGGTCAGGATTTTGCCGCACCCGTTCAGTATGTCCTTCAAGCCGACACCTACGAAAGCTTGCAACAGGGTGTTGGCATTATGATGAGCAAGGCGTCGCAACTTGGATATTTGGTGAATCTCGATACTGATCTTCGTCTGAACAAACCACAGCTCGACCTTACCATCGATCGTGAACGGGCATCACAACTTGGTGTTTCGGTAACCGACATCGGTTCGGCTATCGAAACGCTACTGGGCGGACGCGTAGTGACCAATTTCAAGCGTGGCGCCAAGCAATACGATGTGATCACCCAAATGCGCCCCACCGACCGGGCCACCCCCGACGTCATCAATTCAATATACATCCGGGGAAATAACCGGCTGGTACGACTCGCAAATGTTGTCACCGCCCGCGAAACGGTGGCGCCGAAAGAACTTAATCACTTCAACCGTGTTCGCTCAGCGACAGTTTCTGCCTCACTTGCTCCGGGAATGAGTATCGGTCAGGCGCTCGTCGATCTGGACAAAATCGCTGACGCCGACTTGCCACCGTCGATCAAACGCGATCTGGCCGGCCTGTCACGCGAATATCGCGACTCGAGCACCTCGCTCTATTTCCTCTTCCTCTTTGCACTTGTCTTTATTTACCTCGTGCTCGCGGCACAATTTGAGAGCTTCATTCATCCGATTACGATTCTGCTCTCAGTGCCACTGGCGCTGGTGGGTGCGTTTGTCTCGCTCTATTTCCTGGGCCAGACGATGAATATCTACTCCCAAATAGGCCTCATCATGCTCATCGGCCTGGTCACCAAGAACTCGATTCTTATTGTCGAGTTCGCCAACCAACTGCGCGAACGGGGCAATAGTCTGCAGGAGGCGGTGGTGGAGGCGGCGCGGACGCGCCTTCGCCCGATCCTGATGACCTCATTCGCAACCGTCTTCGGCGTTCTGCCGATCGCCATCGGCATTGGCGCTGGCGCCGAGTCAAGGCGGCCGCTCGGAATCGCTGTGGTCGGAGGTCTCATCTTCTCGACTTTCCTCACACTGGTTTTGGTTCCGGCTGTGTACACCCTTCTCACCCGCCTGACCCGCCATGAATCCGAACGCCACGGCGCCGACCCTACATCAGTTGTGGGCACCTCGGGCGCTCACGGTTCCGCAGAATAGACGCACTTTCATGTCGCATAGAATTGTCACCGCATCCGATCGGCCTGACCTGGCCGATCGGATGAATGCTTTTACCGGCACGGCCTGGCCAACTTTCATGTGTCAGGATCCGGTCAGCAATACGTACTGGAAGCGTCTCTATCCCGACTTCCCGTCATTTCAATTTGCCATGATCGACGATCAAGAGTCTGTGCTCGCCGTTGGCAACTCGGTGCCACTATTTTGGGATGCTCCCTTTGAAGACCTCCCCGATACCGGCTGGGACTGGGAAGTGGAAACATCTTTTCGGCAACGTGACGCCGGCACTCAGCCAAACACTTTGGCCGCCGTACAAATTGTGATCGATCCGAAACTGCGCGGCTCAGGACTGAGCCGCCAGATGGTGTCGGCCATGCGAGCAATCGCCTCCGCGCACAGATTGACCGCCCTGATTGCACCGGTTCGCCCTAATCAGAAACATCAGTATCCCCTGACTCCCATGTCGAGATATATCGAGTGGAAACGCCCCGACGGTTCTCTCTTCGACGCCTGGCTACGAGTTCACGCATCGCTCGGAGCGCGGCATATCAAAGTTTGTCCCCATGCGATGCATATCCCCGGAACCGTCGCCCAATGGGAAACCTGGACCGGCATGCAATTTCCCGATAGCGGTGAGTATATCGTGCCCTTTGCGCTCTCGCCAGTTACCGTGGACCGAGAGCGTGATCATGGCCTCTATATTGAACCGAATGTCTGGATGGTTCATCCAGTCGACTAATCTGATCCGTTCAACTTTTGACTAAACAAAAAAGCGGGCCGAGAATCTTCTCGGCCCGCTTTGTCTTTGACAAAGCTACGTTAGAAGCCCAAACGCAGCGTGAAATACTGGTTGTCGTCGAATGTGTCTGTTTGTGTCCAGGCGTATTCGACCGTCAGTTTCGTGTCGGTTCCAAGCGAATAGGTCAACCCACCACCCAGCGACAGACCATAAATGTAATCCGTCTGCTGTGAGTAGTTGTATCCGGCCCGCAGGAAGTATTTGTTGTCGTACGCATACTCCGCGCCACCCTGCCAGTGGTCTTCGGAGAAGTTGTTCGAGCGGAAATTCCCCGACAACATGACTGAGTTCTTCTCTTGATTATAAAGAGGATACGCCAACCCTATGTCCATATGGCTGGGCAGAGAAAAC
>JBGAWZ010000154.1:0-5210 GCA_044227335.1 Candidatus Zixiibacteriota bacterium
TATTTCGATACTTGTTTGGTAGGTTGCCCCGGACTCGCCCGTGATGCCGTGGATAATCGCCCGCACCTACCACTACATATCCGAGTCGACCAAAAAAGTTACGCGTGGAGTCATCGGACTACCGCTAACACCGTGTTTTTCGATTTGAGAATCACCAATATCGGAATCGCCCGCATCAATAAGATGTATCTCGGCATTTATGTAGATGCCGACATCTATTCCATCGATCACCCCAACGGATTTCACGATGACTTCAGCGGATATTTTTCTTCGATGCCTGATACCGTTCAGGGGTGTGCGTTCGAACGGCAGATCCCTACGGCCTGGTCGGCCGATATCAGCGGAGATCTCCAGCACGATCACACGGCACCAAACGTTTCTGCAACCGCATTCTTGAGTCCGCCGCCAAACGACGGCGTCGTTTCATTCAATTGGTGGCGAAGCAGTTCTTCTCCTGACAACGACTTTGGACCAACCCGAAAAGGTCACGGTCGCGATTTTGGCACCCGTGGCACCGGAACGCCGGTGGGAGATAGAAACAAATACTGGATGCTGGGCAACGGCGATATCGATTACGATCAGCCCCTTACAACGACAATTTATCCAAGCGACACCATCTGGGAATTTGCCGGATGGACCAGAGCGGTTGATCTGGTCGAAGGATCCGACGCCCGCTACCTGCTTTCTGTGGGCCTATATGATGTAGATCCCGGTGAAACTGTGCCGTTGGTCTTCGCCTATGTCGGTGGAAGACAATTTCACACGGTGGAGGACAACGCCCAGTATTTGCCCGATCAACCCTTGATTTATGAGGAAAACCTCGGCTTTGAAGATTTGAAACAGAATGTGAAAAATGCCTCGCGAGTATACGATAATCCGGGCGTGGACACCGACTCCGACGGCTACGCTGGTGCGTTTGTTGTCTGTGGCCTCGATACGAATTGGTATACGGGCGACGGCGTACCGGATTTCCGTATTTCTGATCCGCCGATTAGCCCCGAACTGCGCGCGACTCCTTTGGCCGGCGGAGTTGCTCTTCGATGGAACGGCGTCGCCACCGAGCGAAACCGCTATGCAGTCGACGGACGCCTTGACTTTGAAGGGTACAATGTCTACTTGAGAAGAAACAACGATTCTGGCAACTTTGAACCAGTTGCCTCTTATGACATTGAGGACTATTTCAAAGTCGCACTCAATACTTCAGACAATATCTGGACTCTCAATCCCAACCCTCAATCATTAGACAATCTTCGGTGCCTGTATGCTCCTTCAGGTTGCTACGATACGACCTGGTCGGCGACCGCATTTACGAAAATGCACCCGCTCATATTTTCCGGAGTTTTTGATTCGGCCTTTTACTTCATCCCGATCGGCTGCAACGCTCACCGCTTCGGCCATGAAACGCCGATCCTAAAATCGTATCCAACCGCACCCAAGCCGCGCTGGAGCAGGGTCGCCGATGTCCCGGTCGACTCGCTCCCGTTCTATGTGACCGACCACGGGTACTTCAAATATTACGAGTACGAACTCACGCTGACTAATCTCACTCCAGCCGACACCTACATGGTATCGGTCACTGCGCTCGACTTTGGAAAAGCATCGCTGACTGAATACACTCCGCTTGAGACGCCGATTGATGACGGCCAGACAATTGTAGTACCACTAGCCCGGTCAAGTTGCTGTAGCGGCATCGCCGGAAATGTCGACTGCAGTCCGAACGGATCGATTGATATCGCCGACCTGACCGCTCTGATCGATTATTTGTATATCAGTTTGAACCCGCTCTGTTGTGTAGGCGAGGCCAACACCGACGGTGACCCGGCAAGTGTGATCGATATCGCCGACCTGACGCAATTGATTGACTTTTTGTATGTCTATTTCAGTGCACCGGCGGGATGTGAGTAGCTTCTTTGTAGGGCGGGAGCCCCGCGCTCCCGCCTTTCTTGACAGACCTTTCTTAATTTCAAAACTCTTCGTAGGTCGAACCCCTTGTGAGGATGAAATCCGCTTGTTGTCCCCCACTGTTGCGTCAGGTCTTGCCTTGGCCCGCGGCAGGCGGGACAAGGTGTGACCTGATGCGACTTCGCTGTAACAAAATCGGCAGGTCACACACTGTCCGCTTGATGCGGACATCGCAAGACCTGCCGGAACACAAATGCAAAAGGCGTCAAGCCGGGAGGCATCACGCCACAATAATACAGACGACTTACGAGTCCTACCGCTCGATCTTAAGCGCCGCCAAGAATGCTTCCTGTGGGATTTCGACCGAGCCGATCTGCTTCATCCGCTTCTTCCCCTCTTTTTGCCGCTCAAGCAGTTTGCGCTTTCGGGAAATGTCGCCGCCGTAACATTTGGCGGTCACATTTTTGCGAAGCGGGCGAACGGTGGCGCGGCTGACAATCCGGCTTCCGATCGCCGCCTGAATCACCACCTCAAACATCTGACGCGGAATCAACTTCTGCAACTTCTCGTTCAGTTGCGTTCCCCAGTGATACGCCTTCTCGCGATGGATAATCACCGAAAGCGCGTCAACCGAATCTCCGTTCACTAAAATATCGAGCTTGACCAGATCGGAGGTGCGGTAATACGGCAGTCCGTAGTCAAACGACGCGTACCCGCGCGTGATTGATTTGAGCTTGTCATAGAAATCGAAAATGACCTCCGAAAGGGGAAATGAGTAGGTCAAGCTGGCCCGGGTCTGCGACATGAACTCGGTCGTCTTGTATTCGCCGCGCCGCTCGGTACCCAGTTTCATGATCGCGCCGATATACTCCGCCGGCACGATAATCTGCGAATCGACAAACGGCTCTTCTACATGGTCGATATTCTGTGCGGGGGGCATCTCGGCCGGGTTATCAATAACCTGCATCGTCCCGTCGGTTTTGTGCACTTTGTATTCAACGTTCGGAACAGTGTTAATAATCGTCTGATTGTACTCGCGCTGGAGTCGTTCGGTGATGATCTCCATATGGAGCAGTCCAAGAAAACCGCACCGAAAACCAAATCCCAGCGCAGTTGATGATTCCGGCGTATAAGAAAGCGAGCTGTCGTTAAGCCGTAACTTTTCAAGTGATTCGCGAAGCTCTGAAAATTCCTCGGCCACAGCCGGATAGAGCCCCGAAAAGACCATCGGCTTTACATCGACAAATCCCCCCAGCGGTTCTTTCGCCGGATTTCCCGAATGCGTGACCGTATCGCCAATTTTGGTGTCGGCAACTTCTTTGATCGAGGCGAAGAAATATCCCACCTCGCCGGCCCGGAGTTCTTCCTGCGGGAACTGCGCCAGTCGCAAAAAGCCGACCTCATCGACCTCGTGCGATTTCTCAGTCGAAAAGAATTTGATCCTGTCCCCTTTTTTGAGCGTGCCGTTGACCACTTTCACAAACGGCATCGCGCCGCGATACGTGTCAAAAATTGAGTCGAAGACCATCGCCTGGAGGGGCGCGTCGCAATCCCCTTTGGGCGCTGGGATAGTCGTGATGATCGCTTCCAATAGCTCGTGAATCCCGATCCCGGCTTTGGCCGACACGCGCAGAACATGCTCCATGTCGCCGCCGATCAGATCGATAATATCTTTGGCGACCTGATCTGGGTTAGCGCTCGGCAGATCGATCTTGTTGATCACCGGCAGAATTTCCAGATTGTTCTCCATCGCCAGATAGAGATTGGAAAGGGTCTGCGCTTCGATTCCCTGCGCGGCATCGACGACAAGTATCGCTCCCTCGCAGGCTGAGAGCGAGCGCGAAACTTCGTATGTGAAATCCACATGCCCCGGGGTATCGATCAGGTTGAACTGGTACATCTCGCCGCTTTTAGCCAGATAATCCAGCCGGATCGCGTGGGCTTTGATCGTGATCCCGCGCTCCTGCTCAAGATCCATCGAGTCGAGCACCTGGGCATGGGTCATCTGCCGCTTGTGAAGAGTGCGTGTTTCTTCAAGCAGACGGTCAGCGAGGGTCGATTTCCCGTGATCGATATGGGCGATAATCGAGAAATTGCGGATTTTTGTTATGTCGTACATACTCGTTTTTCTATTCAAAAACGGCAGGCCAAGCCTGCCGGGAAGGCCAAGGTAGGCAAATCAACCGGCTAAGTCAATTTTAGGAATTGGAAAGATCACTTCTTCAGATAAGCCGCCAACTGGTCGCGGACTTCCGATTTGGGAATATTACTGACCAAATTCCCTTCGTAGGCGATCGAAATCTGGGAGGTTTCCTCGCTGACCACCACCACGATCGCATCGCTCACTTCCGTAACACCAATCGCCGCCTTGTGGCGCATGCCGTACAGTTTGCCGTAGCGCTGATTAGTGGTCAGCGGCAGTGAGACCGCCGCGGCGATAACAAATTCGCCTGCGATGAGCACTGCGCCGTCATGGAGCGGCGTGTACGGAGTAAACAAAGTCACTAACAGTTCGCTCGACAAGGCCGCGTTCATTTCTTTGCCGGTTTCGGCGAAATTGCGAAGGCCGGTTCGTCGCTCGATGACAATCAGGCCGCCGTACCGAAGTTCGGCCAAGCGCAAAGCCGCGCGGGATACTTCTTCCAGCGTTTTCTTCTGCTCCAATCGGACAAACGTTCGGAATAATCGATTCTGCCCAAAATGCGCCAGCGCGCTTCGGAGTTCAGGCTGAAATACGATGACCAAAACGATAAATCCGACTGTTGCGAGATTGGAAAAGAGCCAGGTGAGTGCTTCAAGCTGAAAGAAATAGGCGACGAACGCTACGCCGGCAATTAAAATCATCCCGACAATCATCTGCGCCGAGCGGGTGCCTTTAGCGAGTTTGAGTATTTGATATATGATGAACGACACGATCAAAATGTCGATCGCGTCCTTCCAGCCGAACCGGAGAAAATCGTATTGAACCGGGCCGTTCATTTGGTATTCACCGCCTTGAGAACACTTAGCGCCTGCACTGTTTCGCGTACATCGTGCACGCGAATGATCGCCGCACCGTTAATCGCCGCCCACACCGCCGCCGCCAGTGATCCACCCAAACGGTTATCTACCGGCGCACCGGAGTCGAGCACTCCAATAAACGACTTTCGCGACGCTCCCACAAGTAGCGGCAAGTTGTGGCGGTGAGACTCTTTTAAGCGGGACAAAATCGTCACATTGTCGATCGGCCTCTTGCCGAAACCGATACCCGGATCAAGAATCAGCTTGTCGCGCGCGATTCCATGCGACACAGCAAACGCAATTCGCTC
>JBGAWZ010000155.1:0-5197 GCA_044227335.1 Candidatus Zixiibacteriota bacterium
TCCACGTCGGTTCGACCGCGGCGATGCGCAGGTATTGACACCGGTCACCGAGTGGCTGGCCGAGCGTATCCGAGCCACACGACTGACGCGCGAACTCACGAGTGTCAAAGCGGATCGAGATCGTTTGTCGGCCCAGCTTGGGGCGCTCCACGAACGCGTAGGCGCGGCAGTGTCATCGCTCTCTGCTCCTGACCCGCTTGGCGCATTCTGTCGTTCGCTAGCGGGACTGTTTGACAGTGGTTCGGTGCATGTCTGTGCGATCCGAACCGGTCGTGTTGAATTCCTCTCGCACAGCCAGCCCATCGGCGAATTATCTCAAAGTTATCAGACCGCTCTCATCGAAGCGATAGACCGCAAAAAACCGCTTCTGATAAATCAAGAATCCTCCGATGACACCGGTCGTGACCGCGTAGTTGCATCGACGCTTGTTGTTCCGCTTGGCGACCAATATCCGCTTTCGGCGATTCTTCTCCGTCGAGAATCCGGACCGATCGTCGTGACCGATCCGACCATGCAGACTGTCGAACTGGTTTCCCGACTGACCTCGCTCGCGGTGGAATATGTCGAGCTTCGCAATCGATCGCTTACTCAGCGGTCGGGTTTTGACCGGATTATGCGGTTGCTTGACCCGAAGCGGCTTCCGGCTGAGGCCGGCGCGGAGTGGTTCGTGTCTGAACTAAAATCCGCATTTCCGCCGTCAACTGGATATGTGGTATTGGAGTCCGGCAGTGACCGCCGACTCCGCGCGGTGCACGCAGTACAACTGGACGATGCGCTCGTCTCGGGACTCGTAATTAGTGATTCCGAAGGCGGGTTTACGGCCCGGTCCGGGAATCCATCGCCTACCATAGTAGCAGGCCGATCCGATATCGATCAGTGGCTTGACCAATTTGCGCCTGACAATCGAAAACTCCTTTCTCCTATGATCGGAGTTGATCGCGAGCGATCGTTGGTTGCGGCTTGTCCTCTTCGGTCAGCATACGGACTTCAGTTTGTATTGGTCATTGCGCGGAATGTGAGTGAGCAGAGCCGTGATGAGTTCGCGCGCTTGCTCACGTTAGCCTGTTCGCTCTACGGCTTTCGAACACTGCTGGCCTCGCCGCCCGCCGCAGTCGACTTAGGCGCGAGTCCCGAGAATGCTCAACCAGATGGCCCGATTGATATTCGTCTGTCCGATTCGGTCGCCGAGCTTTTGGCCAAAGCGCGTATTTCAGGAGATTTGTACATGGTCGCCGGCCGACCACGCGAGATTCACACTCGCTTGGCCTCGACTTCGGAAATCACGCTGGCTGGAAAATTCGCTGAGCAACTGGTCGAATCCGCTCTACAGGAACTCGTGAGCGTCGCCAGCGACGAAGATGTCATAACGGTATCAATATATCAGGATTCTGATTTCGTCTATCTCGATTTGTCGCGGCACCGCCGTCACTTGCAACCAGTCGACCGTGTTTCCGAATTTGCCAAGTATCGACCCCTATCCAGCGCCGGGTCGTCGCGCCTTTCTCAAACCCTGCGTTCGGCGGCGGGAGGGGGAGAAGTATCAATTGCCACTGACGAGCAGGAATTGGCTCCGAGCTACCTGTCCTTCAAGCTACCAAAACGTACATTTCATTCTCCTTTGGCGAAGTTGGAACCGGTCGGACCGCCGCGTATTCTGGTCATTGATGACCAGCCGGTAATCCTGGATCTGGTTTCGGCGATGTGCCAGACGGTTGGCTACACCGCCGATTGCGCGCGGTCGGGCGAAGTCGGGTTGCAATTAGCCGCGAAACAAGAATACTCTTTGGTTCTGGTCGATCTGGCGATGCCCGGCCTATCTGGGCTTGAGGTCGCCCGCCTCTTGAAAAAGCAGTCACCGCAAGTGCCGGTCGTAATTATGACAGGCTGGGAAGCGACATTAGATCGAACGGTCCTGTCCGACGCCGGAGTTGTTGAAATTCTATACAAGCCGTTTCGGATCGAACAACTCTCCGATTTGCTTAAATCGTCCGCGGGCACCCGCCTTAAGAATTAATTCCCTACGGGAATCAATAATCAATCAGAATTGTCGATAATAGAGGAAACGACCTCTTACCGACGCGTGGATATGGACAAAATTACGATTGTACAACACATCCGGACCGGCCATGATCTGCTTTCGTTGCCCCAGACCCTCTCTGAAATTCTCAAAGAGGCGGAGAACCCGAATTTTAACGCCGAGAGTCTCTCCAAGATCATTCTCCGCGATCCGGCCCTCACCGGTCGGGTGCTAAAGGTCGCCAATTCGTCGTTTTATTCTCGCGCTTCGAATATCCGGACCGTAAACCAGGCGGTTCAGCTCCTTGGAATGACAACCGTAAAGTGCCTGGCTCTCTCGACCTCGATCTTTCGCCCCGAAAAAATAGCTAAGGAGAGCGGGCTCGATCCGAAGCTCTTGTTCAATACATTCCTTACCGTTGCAACCGGTTCGGAACGGATTGCGCAGGTCACCGGGTATAAACGCCCCGAAGAGGCGTTCATTGCCGGACTCCTTCACGATGTCGGGATTCTCTACCTTTTGGAATACTACCCGCAGGAATACCGCAAGATTCTTGAGCACAAAGTCAAGGCGCATCGCTTACTCGACGCTGAGATTGAAATATTCGGCGTAGATCACGCCGAGATCGGCTACCATCTGGCCACCCGTTGGCGCCTGCCTGATTATGTCTGCAACGCCATTCGCTCGCATCATGTTTTTGCCTCAGTCGACGAATACGATGCCATCAGTCGATTTGTGCTTCTGTCGACGGTCCTGATGCCTGAATCAATAGGCCACTTTGCCGGCGACCTGGAAGAGCGCGTACAGATGATGAACCGGATTGGAGCGTCGCTTGACCTTTCCGTCCGGCAGATCGACGAAATTTCGCTCCATATGATCACTGCCACCGTGCAGGTCGCAACTCAAATGGGAGTCGACATCGGTACCGCCGAAGAACTCCTCACGCGCGCCAACCGAGAAATCTGGCGGACTTATTCAACCATTGAAAATCTCTTCAAAGAACGTCAGGAATTGACCAGCCGTCTATTGGCCGAAGAACGCCAAAAGGGTGCGCTGGAATCGAAGAATATCGCCATCGCCACTCTCTCGCATTACCTGAACAACGCCGCTATGGCGGTCTACGGTCGCTCGCAAATCATGCGCATGATGTGCAGTCGTTCCGATGCCGAATCGGTGACCAAGAAGCTCCCCGACTCGCTTGACGTGATCGATCGCTCGATTCGCAAAATCGTTGCGGTGCTGGCCGAAATCAAAGCGATCTCGCCGGTCGAAGAAATGAAGTTCATTAACACGTCAATGGCACTCAATCTCGACGAGCGAATCGACAGCCGGCTCAAAGCGATGGAGCACGAGTCGGGGCTTATTCTCCCCGACGAAGTCGAAGAGCTTTCCTAGCGCGCGACCCTCAGTTGACTGTTGGTAGCCGACCGGCTACCTTTCCGGCATGATCAGTTTTCTAACCGCCGGCGAATCCCACGGCCCTCAACTCACGGCTATTCTCAACGGCATCCCGGCCGGTCTTGCCATCGACCCTGAGAAAATTCAGTTCCAAATGGATCGCCGCCGGAAAGGGTACGGTCGCGGCGGACGGATGAAAATCGAGAGCGACCGGGTTGAAATAGTTTCGGGACTGCGCCACGGCCTCACTCTTGGCTCACCAATTACTCTCGTCATCAAAAATAGCGATTGGGCGAATTGGGCTGAGATTATGGATCCGCTCAATCCACCGCCGGCTGACCTCGGGCTTCGCGAAAAGCGCCTCAATGAAGAAACAACCCGCCCACGTCCCGGACATGCCGACTTGGCGGGCGGGATCAAATACAATCACCATGATCTGCGCAATGTGCTCGAACGCGCCTCGGCCCGAGAGACTGCCGCGCGCGCGGCCGTGGGGACGATTGCCCGTCAACTTCTCGAAGTATTTGAAATCCAATTTGCTTCGCATGTAGTGCGAATCGGCGCAGTCGAATTGACTCAGGGATACGACACGCGCGACTTTGAAAACCTCAGGCAGATTTCCGAAGAGTCCGAGGTCCGTTGTATTGATTCTGCGACTGGCGAGCGAATGATCGAGGAAATCAAGTCCGCAAAGAACTCACGTGACTCAGTCGGCGGTGTCGCCGAGCTGTTAATAAGAGGGGTGCCGGTGGGTCTCGGGAGTTACGTTCAGTCTTCCGAACGTCTGGACGCCTTATTGGCATCAGCACTCATGTCTATCCCGTCGGTTAAAGCCGTGGAATTCGGTCTTGGCTTTCGCGCCGCTGAGATGCGCGGCTCGGAAGTACACGACGAGATTTTCTACAAAGCTAACTCGGATCCGCGCAAAAAGGACTTCTGCCGAAACACCAACCATGCCGGTGGCATCGAAGGCGGCATCTCCAACGGCGAGGATATTGTTGTGCGGGTCGCGGCCAAGCCGATCTCAACGTTGAACCGCCCGCTAAAAACTACTGATGTGGTAACGCACGAACCGCACGACGCGATGGTCGAGCGGACCGATCATTGTATTGTCCCGGCGCTGGCAGTCATATGTGAGGCCGTTGCATCGATCGTCATCGCACAGGCGTTTGTCGCCAAATTCGGCGGCGACAGCATGATCGAGCTTAAACGAAATGTTGATTCCTGGTTGTCATCTCCCTATTGACGCGACACTTTCATCACACTTGACAAGTTCGGTTCTCTGCCGCACCTTATTATCGACATCGTTTCGGTGCCGCCCATGCGGGCGGGTAATAGGGAAGACGGTGCGAATCCGTCACAGCCCCGCTACTGTAACGGCTACTTTCACGGCATAAAGCCACTCGCCGAAAGGCGGGGAAGGCGCTGTCGAAAGGTCTGAAGCCGGAAGTCAGGAAACCTGCCGAAGCCTAATCTTTTCCGTGCCGTCAGCGTGGGCTGACCAAGGAAGTCAACAGCGCTCGGCACAGTTAGGAGTAATCTGTGCGGCGCGTTTTTCTTTTCGGGGCCGCGATGATTGTCCTGGGAGCGTCGGGAGCCCGGACATCCACCCCTCACATCGATTCGACTGAAAAAGTCGTCGAACTTCCCGACACCGTCATCGTCACCGCCAACCGCTTTGGACTGGCCCCCGCCAAATGCCTTTGGCCTACTAAACTAGTGACTTCTTCGTCTCTTAAGACTTCAGCCACTCTGTCAGAGGCACTTTCTGTGGGCACAGGT
>JBGAWZ010000156.1:0-5167 GCA_044227335.1 Candidatus Zixiibacteriota bacterium
AGAGCGCCTTTGGGAATCTTTCCGCCGAGCTTTTGGAATTTCCCTGGCTCTTTGAGAAATTCGATAATCTCTTTGAGTTCTTCCTTGGCTTCATCAGCTCCGGCGACATCGTTAAATGTCACTTTCGGTCGTTCATCAGTTGAGAGCTTGGCTCTGGATTTGCCGAATGAGAAAAGTCCCTTCGGGCCGCCAGCCGCTCCCTGCATTTGCCGCATGAACATGAACCAGAGTATGATCAGAATCAGAATCGGTCCGAATGCCATCATCACCGACAGGAAGCTGAATCCTTCTTCTTTGGCGACAATTTTCGCGCCCGAAGATTCCAGTCGTCCGACCAATTCATAATTGTTGTCCGGGAACGGAATCCGCGACTCAAACTGGGTAAACGCCTTGGGGGACTTAGTCGAGGCAAAGACTGCCCCCTTGGTCAATTTGCCGGTGACTTTGCGTTCTTCAAATGTCACCTCGGCGACATTGCCGTTATCAACCTGCTCGGTAAACTCGGAATAGGTAATTCTGGTGGAATCCGGCGAAAGACCGTCCATGCTCGAATAGAGCACCACCGCGACCAGCAAAATGGCCAGCCAGAAGATAATCGATCGGCTTGCGCCTCTAAAACGCGAAGGTTCGCGCGGCGGCTCGCCTTTGGGGCGGCCCGAACCGGGATACCGGTCTTTTTGATTGTCGAAATCGCTCACATATTCTCCAAATTGGGTGTTTCGCCTTCTTTCTTATTATACGAAAGTCGGCGCCAACTATTCACTCTCTTTATCGGACAATTATTCTTCCAGTAGACGACCAATAAACGGAAGATTGCGGTATTTCTGGGTGTTATCCAGACCGAAGCCGATCACAAACTCGTTCCCGATGGAAAACCCACGATACTTGATATCGACTTTTGTCCGATGGGCGGTTGGCTTGTCCATGAGTGTAACAATTTCAAGCGACGCCGGTTCCAATTTCTGCAGTTTTTCGGCGATCTGCGTCACTGTCCGCCCCGAATCGACAATCCCTTCAACCAGCAGGAGATGACGACCCTTAATTGAACTGTTGATAAGTCCGGATATCTGGATATCGTCGCCGATCTTGGTACCTTTGCGATATGACGCCGCTGAGACAAACTCAAGTTCTACAGGAAGTTTGATCTGGCGCATCAGATCGGCCATGAAAACTGCGCACCCTTTCAGAATTCCGATCAGTACCGGCACTTCGCCGGCGTAGTCCCGCGTTATGTCATCGCCCAGTTCGGCGATCCGACGCGCGATCTGCTTTTGGTCGATCAGCAGTTCAAACGGTTTTACTCTTGGGCGTTTTGTGCTCACGGTACTCAATGTGTATTACCTCGGTTGTTCCATCCTGTATTTTCACCCGGTCGGCAATCTCGTAGCCGACCAGCCAGACAATTCCCTTGTCATCACACACCACCGGAATTTCATCCCGACGCGCCACCGGTACTTTCCGGTCGGTCAAGTAATCGCCTATTTTTTTGCGTCCGGTCATACCGAGCGGTACAAACTGGTCGCCGGGACGAATCGAGCGAACCGTCAGCGGTAACCGAATCTGCGTCCGCTCAAGCGCAACTTTCGGTGATCGCTTCTCTTTTCTCAGTTTTCCACCGCGCCTACGGCCGAGTCGTGCGCGAACCTCAATTCCGAATCCGCCAAGTGAAACCCATCGGTTGTCGGGTAAGATTTCGCGCGGAACGGCAACTTTGGCGGGACCCTTGAAAATGATCTGTTGTCGTGCGATCTCAACCTGAACTCCACCTCCCGCCGACAGCGACCCCGACCCGATTTGCGCCGCTGAATCGATCCGGTCGACGACCTCTTTATCCGGCCCCGACCGATCTGGGGCCAATTCAGCCAGCGCTGACCTGACAACCCGACGTCTTAGCCAGAGAGGATATTCCAGGTATATCTGCAAATCAAGCATTAACTTACCGCCCGGGGTGAGCCGCGCGATTTTGCGGAAAACGCGACCGCTCATACCGGCTAGAAACTCCTCTTCAGCTGAAAGCAACTCCGAGAGGTCACGAAGGGCACGATCAATATTCGGATTCAGGCGCTTCCGAATTTCCGGCAACAACTTGTGCCGTAGATAATTACGGCGGTAGTCAAGATTAGAATTCGAGGAGTCGTGGCAATATGAAATTCTGCGGCGATTCAAATACCTCAAGATTTCCACGCGCGGCACTTCAATCAGCGGCCGGATAATTTTCTTTCGCTTTACCGGAATGCCGAGCAATCCAGTCCGGCCAGTTCCTCTTAGCAATCGAAACATAATCGTTTCTACTTGGTCGTCGGCCTGATGACCCAAGGCAATTTTGTCGCATGACAATTCGACCGCTAATTCTTCGAGCGTTCGATATCGAAAATCACGAGCGGCTTCCTCAAACCCGACCTTACGCCGTTTGGCCAGGGTGGGAATATCCGCCCGCACGACTTGGAATCCCACATGCCAACGGTGGCAAAGCTCTCGGCAGAATCTTTCCTCGCGGAGCGCCTGTCGCGGCCGGAGGCCGTGATTGATATACAGGGCGTGGAGTTTGAGCGAATATGACCGCCGCAGTCGAGTCAACAAATGCAAAAGCGCTACCGAATCCGGGCCGCCCGAAAGAGCAACCACGACGGTGTCGCCGTTCGACAGCAGTCCCTCCCGTCGAATCACGACTTGTACCGATTGGAGCGGATCCATATAGCCGAAACATACGGATTCTTCTTCCATTGGAACAAGCGCCGATTCTGACTGTGGCTCGACAAATCAGTCCAATTTCGCGTTGCAAACCCAAGAATATGTACGATATTTCGTCATACCATGTACCCGCCCTCTGCTTTGTTCGAAGGGAGTTTGTTGTGCGCGCTCTAACTTTGATTGTTGTCGCTCTAATCTGTATTTGCTCGTCGGCCAACGCGGTCGATCTAAGCAAGGGGATACTATTGGATATCCCGAATGAGATCGCCGCCCGTCAGTTCGGGCGGGCAATCGTCTCCACCATGTCCCCCGAAGACTCGCTCGGGGCAACTTCCTTCCGTTTCTCCGGCGACACCCTGCGCCTTCTGGCGGTACTTGTAGACTGGAACGACCGCCCCCATGTCTGGCCGGCGGCCAAATTCGATTCCCTTCTTTTCTCCCAAAATGTCTGGCCGGGAGGATCGGTGCGCGATTATATCTGGGAATGCTCTTACGGCAAGGTCGTCACCACCGGGACAGTGATCGGGTGGATCGACGGCGGCTCTTACGACAACAATTACGATTTCGGCGCACTTTTTCCTTCAATCAACACGACGGTTGATTTTACCCAGTACGACGGCGACCACAACGGCGATGTCGACGCGGTGGTGTTTATCCGTTCACGCACAGGCATGGAAGACTCCCAAAACTCAAACGACATCTGGTCCTATGCCTACATATTCGCGCCACACTCCGGCTGGGGACCGTACGACGGTATGTGGATTCCGCGCTGGAACACCAGTCCCGAGACCCGCCCCTTGCGCAATCCCCTCAATCCAACTCAATTCACCGGACTCGATACATTGAACCGTATTCGTGTCTTCGCACACGAACTGCACCACAATCTTGGCCTTCCCGATTTATACGACTACGATTCCAAACTAGTGATTTCAACATTTTACAGTCCGAACGACGCCAACGATCACCCGGTATACGACTGGGATATTATGGCCTACTACGGATACGGGATCCTTTCTTTGGGAAGCGAGAATTCCTCGCACTTGACCGGCTGGTCGAAAAAGGAACTTGGTTGGATTACCCCGCTCACTCTCAATGACGCCAGCTACACGGCGTTGAAAGTCTACGACATTGAAACGCATGCCGATAGCTCACTGTACATGATTCCGATCAACAGTAGCGGCACCGAGTACTTTCTGCTCGAGTACCGCAACCCTCGCTCAACCGGTAAGTTTGACCACAAGGATTCCGACTTCTCCTGCTATTTCCATCCGAAATTGAAATTCGGGTGTGACTCACTCGACCGCGGCCTGCTTATAACTCACATCGACGACCAATATGAATGGGGAAACAACGGCACGCCGGGGGCGCCACACTACCATGTGATGGTCGAAGACGCCGGCTATAATCCGTCGTTTGATTACACCCAAAACCCCGGCGGCGATGTGTCCGATTCGGCCCAGTGGTGGTATCCATACGAAACCCGAAAAGGCGCCCTCTTTTCATCCGAAACCCCCGGCCAGACGACATTCAGCCCAACAACCACACCCAACAGCGACGGTTACACCGGCCCGACTGGATTAACCGTTATCGTTGATTCAATCGTTGGAGATCATCTCTTTGTGCGCATTACACAAAAAGACACCGATGAAGACGGTGTAATTGATCGACTCGATACTTGCCCGACTGACCCCCTCAACGATGCCGATAGCGACGGGCTTTGCGCCGGCAACGACAACTGCCCCGGTGTGAACAATCCGCTCCAACAAGACGCCAACAATGACGGCATCGGCGACGCCTGCTGTTGCATCGGGATCACCGGCAATGTCGATTGCGACTTGGGCAACGGCGTAGACATTTCCGATTTGAGCACATTGATCGATTACTTGTACATCACGTTTACTCCGCTTTGCTGTCCGAATGAAGCAAACACCGACGGCCAGCCCGGTGTCGACATCGCCGATCTCAGCGCCTTGATCGATTATCTTTACATCTCGTTCACACCGGTGGCGGGGTGCCAGTAAGCTAAACATTTCGTGGGCGGCAGACGCCCTCGTCTGCCCCTTCGGACACAGACGAACATTCCTGTAGATGGCGGGCGTCCCCGCCTTCCATCTTCTTCTTACCACTCTCGTGGGAGGCAGGCCTCCTGCCTGCCCGTGCTTTGTGTTGCGCCAGGTCCTCGGTCGACCTCAAGGTTGACCCGACCTGACAGTTCTCTACCTCTATTGACGCCCCCCGGCTTCCCCCCTATATTCGCCCCTCTTTCAATTACGAAGATAGGAACTCGCCATGTTCACACAGCCGAAAGTTACCCCCGAGATGGTCGTCGCCCACGGCCTCACACCTGAAGAATTTGAGATGATCAAGAAGATCCTCGGGCGCGAACCGAATTTCACTGAACTCGGGATTTTCTCGGTCATGTGGTCCGAACATTGCTCCTACAAAAACTCAATCGCCCTGCTTAAGACTCTCCCCC
>JBGAWZ010000157.1:0-5155 GCA_044227335.1 Candidatus Zixiibacteriota bacterium
TGTAATGCTTGAGTTCACTTACCTTCATGAAGACACTCAAGCCGCTGAGTTCACCACCCGAGAATCTGTTCCAGGTTGTGATTGAGCTTGGCGATCCGTTCTTCGTAGTCTTCTTTTTTGACCCGTTCTTTAGCGACTACGTCTTCAGGGGCGTTGGCCAGAAAGTCGGCGTTGGCGAGTTTACGCGAGAGTTTCTCAAGCGCATCACGCAGATTATTCAGCTCTTTCTGCAAGCGGTTTTTTTCAAGATCAAGATCGATGAGCCCGGCCAGCGGCACGAATATCTCCGCTCCGGAAATTACCGCCGAGGCCGACATCGGGGGCTTCTTCACATCGGTACCACAAATCAGATTTTCGACCTTGGCGAGCGAACGAAAATATTCGATATGATCGCGCAGAAGTGCGCCGAGCGACTCTTCGCTTACTTTCACATACAAATCGGATTTTTTCCCCGGCGGGACATTCACTTCCGAGCGGATAGACCGCACAGCCGTGACCACTTCCTGAATCTGACGAAGGCGAGCGTCCAGTTCAATATCGATCAAAGTTGTGTCGGACTTCGGCCACGGGCCAAAGGTGATCGTTTCGGGGGCACCGGTCAGACCGGCAGTCAATTGCAGGTGAATCTCTTCCGTGACAAACGGCACATACGGATGCAGGAGTTTGAGAATCTTATCGAGCACATAGGTTGCCACATTGAGCGATCCCTCGCGGATGACCGCGCCTGGCTGGTCGGGTTTAATCAACTCGACATACCAGGAACAAAAGTCTTCCCAAACAAAATTGTACAGGATTTTTGAGGCGGCCGAGAGTCGATAGTCAGCCAGCGCCTGATCTACTTCGACAATTGTCTGGTTTAGCCGCGACAATATCCAGCGGTCAAAGATGACCAAGTCACTTCTGTCAACGTTTTCCAGTACCGGCGGGCGGCCGTCAAGCCGCATCATGACAAATCTCGATACTTGATATAGTTTATTGACGAAATTCCGGCCGACCTCAAATGTGTTTCTTCCAATACACGGGTCTTGGCCGTCGGGCGTGGCCAGTGTCAGCGAAATGCGCAGGGTATCGGCGCCGAATTTTTCGGTGATTTCGAGCGGATCGATTCCGTTGCCGAGCGACTTGGACATTTTGATGCCCCGTTCATCGCGCACCGTGCCGTGGATGTAGACATCGGTGAACGGCGCTTTGCCCATAAACTCGTAACCGGCCATCGCCATACGGGCGACCCAGAGGAAGATAATTTCCGAGGCGGTAACCAGAACTTTGGTCGGATAGAATTTCGCGAGCTCAGGTGTTTTTTCCGGCCAACCGAACGTAGAGAATGGCCAGAGCCAGGAAGAAAACCAGGTGTCGAGTACATCCTCGTCCTGGACAAGCGTGGCTGGATCATACCCTTTGCACTGATCGGCGGTTGGTCGATCGGCCGAGACAAAGATGGTGCCGTCTTCGGCGTACCAGACAGGAATTCGGTGCCCCCACCAAAGCTGGCGGGAGATACACCAGTCGCGGATATTCTCCATCCAGTTCATGTAGGTCTTCGACCAATAGGCGGGATGGAATTTGATCGTTCCGGAATTAACCGCGTCGATAGCCGGCTTTGCCAGCTCCGACATTTTTACAAACCACTGGTCGGACAAGTATGGTTCAATGATTGTATTGCACCGGTAACAGGTACCGAGCACCATCTGGTGCTTTTCCGATTTCTCAAATTGGCCTTTTCGCTGGATATCTTCAAGCAGACGCTCGCGACCCTCGAATCGGTCCAGCCCTTTGTATTTGCCGGCCTCTTCGTTGAGTGTACCATCGATGTTGAGAATGTTAATCTCGGCCAGATCGTGTCGCTTGCCGATCTCAAAGTCGTTGGCGTCGTGCGCCGGGGTGACTTTCATCACGCCGGTGGCAAATTCGGGATCGATGTGGGAATCGGCGACAATTGGAATCTCGCGTTCCAATATTGGCAGGAGGGCAGTCTTGCCGATCCATTTTTTGTAGCGCGGGTCTTTGGGGTTGACGGCGATAGCGGTATCGCCCAGGACAGTTTCCGGGCGAGTCGTCGCCACGGTGAGGTATTCGTCCTCACCTTTGATTTTGTACTTAATGTACCAAAGCGTGCCTTCGGTTTCCTCACGGATCACTTCGTCGTCGGAAAGCGAAGTTTTGCACGACGGACACCAATTTACAATGCGATGCCCGCGGTAGATCAGCCCCTTTTCATACAGATGCTCAAAGACATGGGCCACGGCCTCCGACAAGCCTGGGTCGAGGGTAAAGCGGGTGCGATCCCAGTCGCAACTACACCCAATTGTTTTGAGCTGATTGAGAATCAGTCCTTTGTTTTCGTTCGCCCAGGCATAGGTCCGCTCGACAAATTTCTCACGGCCGATCTCGCGGCGAGTGGTGCCTTCTTTCTTGAGCTGTTTTTCGACTATGACCTGTGTGGCGATACCGGCATGGTCGGAACCGGGCATCCACTCAGCTTCGAATCCGGCCATTCGGTGTCGCCTCACCAACACATCTTGAATCGTATTGTTCAGCGCATGCCCGATGTGCAAGATCGACGTAACATTGGGCGGCGGGATTACAACTGAATAGGTAGGCTTGGGCGAGCGCGGGTCGGCATGGAAATACTTCCGCTCCAACCATGATTTATAAAGCCGGGCCTCGACTTCATGCGGATTGTAGGCAGTCGACTTTTTTTCGCCGGCATCATTTATCTTGTGTTCACTCATAAATCAATAGTATGCTTTCTGTCGGCCCTCGTTAACGTATTATGGCCCAACATGTAAACATATATAATACCCGTTGGCACTTGGAGTGTCAAGGTGCCGTTGAAAGGTGCACAATTGACCAAGTGAGAAGTAAATCGTTCGAGAATCTGCGTCGTAGTTGTAGCACACTGCCTGATTTCAAGAAATACATATATGAGTGATTTAGCCGCCAAAGTAACCGACCCGAAACTGACAGCATTTGAACGCCTGGTCATGCTGATGGCTATTCTCCGCTCTCCGGAAGGGTGTAATTGGGACCGTGCGCAGACACATCAATCACTCATTCCCTATTTAATAGAAGAATCGTATGAGGTGGTGGACACCATTGAGTCAAACCGCCTGAGTGATTTGCGCGAGGAGCTGGGGGATTTGTTGGTTCAGGTGGTCTTCCACGCTCAGTTGGCCACTGAGCGGGGAGAGTTTTCAATACACGACACTATTGCCGATGTGGTTGACAAGTTGATCCGGCGACATCCCCATGTATTTGGCGAGAAGAAAGACCTTGATCCCCAGCAGGTGCGCGATCAATGGGAGCGGATCAAGACCAAGACCGGGGAAAAGAAAACAGTGCTTTCGGGGATACCCAAAAGCATGCCGGCCTTGACTATGGCTTTCCGGATTGGCGAAAAGGCCGGCGGGGCAGGGTTTGATTGGGAAAACGCATCGGATGTCCTTCTGAAGATCGAAGAAGAAGTCAAAGAAGTGACTCAGGCTATGCAGTCGCCCGACGGACAACAACATGATCAGTTATCCGACGAGATCGGCGATCTGCTTTTTGCAGTCGCGTCGCTGGCTCGCAAGGCAAAGATCGATCCTGAGTACGCTCTTAAAAAGTCCCTGATCAAATTCACCGATCGGTTCGCCCTCATGGAGCGCTTTCTTGCCGAAAGAGGCGAACGGATGGAAGACCACACAATTGAGGAACTCGAGACAATCTGGCAAACGGTCAAAAAAGAAGGGGGCAAAGGTGCTTGATCCAATGGTGACAGAGACATCGACGCCGGAAAAGTTTTCCACACCACAAGATATGGTAGGACAGGACCTTGCAGATGACCAAATGGTTGCCGGAAAAGTATGTTTTTTTTGTTGTGTTGACGGTACCGGGCGAATAACTTTGGCCGCAATATAGCAACCCGTTCTGGATCACAAGTGACTTGAAGATAAATGGTTGGGTTGCCTATTAAGGATGATTGCAGGGCCGCGTGCCCTGGGAGGGATTGCCTATGAAGTGACGGTAATGCGTGAAGAGAGTCACAAGCGACTTTCCCCCACGCGCGACTTGTTTCTCAAATGGTAACGCGAAATTAGAAAACACTAACTGATAAACACCTTTTTTTAAGGGAACTGTATGAAGAAACTCTTAACACTCTCTCTCCTCGCGATTTTGGTGCTGGGCGCCAGCGCATTCGCGACCGCGACCCGCACGTACACGCTGGGTCAGACCGGTAGCATTCTGCTTGATGAAGACAACATCTTCATGTACCCGTCGCGTATTAACATGTATCCCAACATCGCGGTTGGGGATGTAGGCACAGATTACGGTATCGGCGGGATCTCGGATTTTGATGCGTATAATGAGCAGGGCGTCGCCAGCTTTGGTGTGCACTGGAAATTCAACGAAAAGAATCCGTGGGTTCTCGGTACCTACTTCTTTGATGATGGCGAACAGTATAGTGACCACGGTCTTGGCCTGTCCAATACCTGGTTGCCGTTGAACTACTGGATGCCCTATTTGAATTGGGTTCCTACCGGCGGCTCGAACAAGCGGGTCACGTTGGTTTATGGACGCAAGCTCGGATCGAATTACTTCGGCTTTTCACTCAATAAAGTGCAAGCCTCCTATAAGGACGAGACTGCGGCTCCGTATAACGATGGTAAAGAAGGCATCGGCGCTTACGATTTCGGTTTCAGCTTAACTGATGGAGCCGGAAAGTGGGATGTCGCCGCTGGTATCAACCTTCTGTCGTTCTCGGACATGGAAGACGAAACCCATGACAACTGGAAGTCCAAAGGCAACAAGAGCTTCTACGGTTATGGACGCATGTTCCGCCAGTTGAATCCCCAGTGGACAGTCGTTCCGAACGCCGGTTTTGTCATCGGTAAGTTCGAGGCTGAAGAATACGACGGCGGGACACCGCAGGCCGTAGATCATTCGGAGAAGTATACCTCGACCACATTCTGGCTCGGTATGGGCGCTCACTATACGCCGGCTCCGAACATGTTGGCAGTTGGTGAAGTTGGCTTCGGTTACAACTCCACCAAGTTCAACTACACGGATCCTATTACCGCTACGAACAACTACGAGTGGAAAGACACCTACATGACTCTCCCGTACTTCAAGGTCGGTCTTGAAGGAAAGATGTTCGATTGGATGGATCTCCGCT
>JBGAWZ010000158.1:0-5117 GCA_044227335.1 Candidatus Zixiibacteriota bacterium
GAGTATCATTCTCTGCAAAACCAAAGAATCAGGTGTTAAAACCGTACGTTTGGTCGAGCCAGTCGATAGCTGAAGTGTCGACGACGGGCACCTCCCAATTGGCGTTGTCCGGCGAATAAAGTCGGAGGGCAATCGTCAGCGCCTCTGTCGGATTCGCTTCAAAGCCTGATATCCCGATGTAAATCGTTACAGGCGTTTCAACTGACAGCGTGTCAAGGTTTTGCGAACCCTCGATATGATCGACATAAACAACCGGTCCGCAGGGAGAGCATTGATCACAGAGGTCACCAAAGCTATCTCCGTCTATATCCGATTGGTTCGGATTCTGAATACAGGGGCAATTGTCTTCTGCGTCGTACACTTGGTCGCCGTCGGCGTCAGGCGACAACCTGAAACCCAGCACGCTGGAGATTGAATCTGATCCCAATAGACCTGCAATCAAGGTGTCCTGCTTCACAAGAAAACAGCGGGCACCGGGTATGTCAGTATACCACATGGAATCATTCCAGAATGAAGGCTGTCGTACATAACCCAACTCCCAGGTGAAAGTATCGGATTCCTTCAGTTCCCAGGAAAACCGGTACGAGCCCAGATCGGTAGCTCGCAGAGAGTGAAGGGGTCGGGTAGTGGTACCGGGCAGACCGTAGCGGACGTCGGCACTTCGAACCCAAGCTGAATCCTGCCACTCGTAAGCTTGGATCGGTGCCGACGAGTGATAGCCGTTACTCAGTGCCATGAGCTTGTTATTGATCGTCGCGATTTCTGACGGCCAAAAATCTAGCTCAGTTGACTTATCCAACGGGGACCAGCTTGTTCCGTCAAACCTCACTGCAATATGATAAGTGTCACTTCCTTGAGAGCGAAGGTAAAAGTCTCCCGTACAAACCAAGTTGTTTTCATACTCTGAAAGAAGCCAGGAATTGTACATCCGAACCTGAGTTGAGTCGACATTTGACCACTGGTGTCCGTCGTAGAAACTCAAACGTCGGCTGGCTACGACAAGTGTATTGCGCCAAATTATCCAGTCGTGGACGCCATCGACCCACCCTTGTGAGGCTTCAAGCCAACCGGGACTTCGGGACCATTCCATTCCGTTCCAAGATGCGAGATCGCCCGGATTTAACGGCGTTGACCCAGTAGCATATAGCGTGCCTCGGAAGACAATCATCTTGCTAATGGAATTCCAGAAGGGAGCGCCTATGGCATGCCACTGGGAACCATCCCAGCGAGCCGCGTTGTGGACTTCGACACCCCCGGCTTTGGTGAATTGACCTCCGATAATCAGGTCGCCATTGAATTCAATCATGGCATCCACCCGAGTTCCCTCGACACCACCCGCAAACGGGCTCCAGAGCGACTCGGCTGGATGTGTACTTAGCGGAGTGATGAGACAAATCAATGCAACTGCGACAAGCAGTCGCACGGCAGTTGTGAGGACTACACGCATGGAATACCTCCGGAGACGCGCAGTTATGAACTTGTAATTGTGATACCAAGGAAATGGTATCAAATGTCCACGCTTCTGTCAAGTGAAAAATGGTGGCAAATATCGATGGGACATTGTGATTGCCGTACTCTGTTGCGGGGGATATATTCGCTGTTGCCATGGACTTTTTCGAACAAAACAATCCGGAACCGGGGGAACATCGTTTGCCGATTGCGCCGCTGGCTGATCGGATGCGGCCGCAGACGTTTGACGAATTTGTCGGGCAGACGAAGATCATTGGAGTCGGGACACCGCTCCGCAAAGCAATCGAATCCGATCATGTCGGATCGTGCATCTTCTGGGGGCCGCCCGGATCGGGGAAGACAACACTAGCTGAGTTAATCGCGCATCTGACGAAGGGGCAGTTTGTGCCGTTTTCGGCGGTGACAGCGGGGATCAAAGAAGTCAAAGAAGTGCTATCCAAGGCGGCGAAATATTATCAACTGACTAATCGTCGCACGTATCTATTTGTCGACGAGATACACCGGTTCAACAAGGCCCAGCAGGATGCCTTTTTGCCGTATGTCGAAAAAGGCGAAGTGGTGTTGATTGGTGCGACGACCGAAAATCCCTCGTTTGAGGTAAATTCGGCGCTCTTGTCGAGGATGCGTGTGTATGTACTCGAGAGATTGTCTGAAGATGATCTGAAAATGGTCGTCGATCGGGCATTGGCTGATGAGTATCGAGGAATCGGGAAAAGCAAAGTAACCATCAATGCCAGAGCGCTTGAGTACTTAGTAACGGCGGCCGATGGCGACGCGCGACGCGGGCTGACTTTATTGGAATTGACCGCTCAGCATGTTGGGGATGGAAAAGAAATCACGACCGAAGCGGTGGTGGAGGTTAATCAAAAGGGGTGGCTGGCGTATGATAAGTCGGGGGAAGAGCATTTCAATCTGATCTCGGCGCTTCACAAGTCGATCCGCGGGGGAGACCCTGATTCATCGCTGTATTGGCTGGCGCGGATGCTCGCTGGCGGCGAGGACCCGATGTATGTCATTAGGCGGCTTGTGCGCTTCGCAACTGAAGATATCGGCTTGGCTGATCCGTACGCGCTGACACTGGCGCTTAATGCCCGTGACACTTACCATTTTCTCGGTTCCCCAGAGGGGGAACTCGCGATTGCCGAATTGGTGGTGTATATGGCCTGCGCACCAAAGTCGAATTCGATCTATTCAGCTTTTCAAAAAGCTCGGGCCGACGCCAGCGACAAGGGGTCTCTCCCGGTGCCTCTCTGGATTCGTAACGCCACAACCGGCCTGATGAAAGCGCTTGACTACGGCAAGGGATACAAATACGCGCACGATTTTGAAGGGGCGATGGTCGATCAGGAGTATTTTCCGGACGCCCTGGCGGGATCGAAATACTACCAGCCGACAACCGCCGGCAAAGAAGCACGCCTGGCGGAGTATGTTGAGAAGTACCGGAAGTTCAGGACAGAATCGATGGCTAAGGCGGGCTCCAAGTCTGAGAAATCAGTTTGAACCGGATGGGAAGTGGTTGGTTTAAGGGACTATGAAGAGTCATCTTTTGAGGAGAGATTGCTTCGGTCCCCGGGGGGACTCGCAATGACGAATTTACCTGTGGTCCGGGTGCGTTTGCTTGGTTTCTTGGCAGTGCTGGTTCTGTTGTCAGTTGTCACGTCGGTACCGTCAAGTAGGGCGGCGTCTCTGCTCATCCCGATGGATTCCACGCAGTCTAATCACCTCAAGGCATACGGAGTAGTATTCAAATCGCTGGCCGCCGGCCACAAAGCCGAATGGTTGCTCAATTACCGAAATGGTTCGTTTCTCGTTGACGACAGCAAAGATGTAACCGACATGTGTCTGTTGATGGGCGTCTCGGCGGAACCGGTCAGTACTGACAGAATCGCTGATATGTATCGCCAGATCGAAGTTGAAAATATGGAGCGGGTCGAACTTGAAAAGGCCCCCAAAATTGCGGTCTATTCCCCCAAGAGCAATGAACCGTGGGATGACGCGGTCACCCTTGCGTTAACCTACGCCGAAATTCCGTACGATGTCGTGTGGGACGAGGAAGTGTTAACTGGTGCGCTGGACGAATTCGACTGGCTTCATTGCCATCACGAGGATTTCACCGGCCAGTACGGGAAGTTCTATTCGGCGATGCGCAACCAGCTCTGGTACCAAAACGATGTCCGCACCAATGAAGCGATGGCGCGCAAAATGGGATTTGCCAAAGTGTCGCAACTCAAATTGGCGGTCGCCAGAAAGATCAACGACTTTGTCCGGCGGGGTGGTTTTTTCTTCTCGATGTGCTCGGCCCCTGAGACAATCGATATTGCATTGGACGCCGAGGGAGTAGACATCGTTCCGCGCGAATTCGACGGAGACCCGGTCGATCCCGACGCCCAACAGCGGCTCGATTTTTCGCGAAGCATGGCCTTTGAGAATTTCGAGATTTCGCTCGATCCGCTGGCGTACCGTCGCTCGAATATCGATACGTATCCTGACCGGATGATCCGGTTCCCTACGGCATCGGACGACTTTTTCTATTTGTTTGAGTTTTCGGCCAAGCTCGATCCGGTGCCGACCATGTTGACCCAGGATCATGACAATACGCTGAATGGCTTCATGGGACAAGTTACCGGGTTTCGCAAGTCGCTGTTGAAAAAGTCGGTAACGGTGATGGCTCAGCCGGACAATTACGACGAAGTCCGGTACATTCATGGCAATCTGGGACGAGGAACTTTTACTTTTTTGGCGGGCCATGATCCGGAGGATTACCAGCATATGGTAGGTGATCCGCCGACAGACCTCTCGGTGCATGTCCATTCGCCGGGGTACCGGTTGATTTTGAACAACGTGCTCTTTCCGGCGGCGAAGAAGAAGGAACGGAAGACGTAGGTTGAGCCGTGTTCCCAACAATTGACCGGGGCGTTGTGTCTACATAGATTCCCGCTGTGACTTCGCAATACAACCGCACATTTCTCTCTATCGATTATGGCAAGCGGCGGATCGGCTTGGCCAAAAGCGATCCGCTCGGGATTATAGCCAGTGCATTCAAGACAATCGAAGTCAAATCTCGTCGCGAAGCGGTTCAGAAAGTCGGCGAGGTCATCGCCGAAATTCAGCCCGACGCGGTCGTGATCGGGTATCCCAGGCATGTTTCGGGGGATCGTTCGCCTATGTGCGACGAAATTGATAAGTTCCTGACTGAGCTCTCTGTGCAGTGGAGCGGGCCCGTACACAAAGTCGACGAGGAGTATTCGTCGAGCGAGGCGGTTGATTTGATTCGTGAGAGCGGCAAGCGGCCGGGCAAGCAGAAGGGGAAGATTGACACAATGGCGGCGGTTGTAATTCTCAAACGATTCCTGGACGAGCATGCCGCATGAGAGACACAATCTGCGCGATTACGCTGTCTATATTCTCAGCACAGCGGTATTTGCCTTACTTGGTGGGGTACTGGTGATAGTCCGGGTACTGGAATTTGCGGCAAAGTTGGTGTCGTGGCCGTTTAAGAAATTGCTGCGGCTGATAATCACGTTGCTGTTTGTCGCGATCCTGATTGCCGGAGCGATTTTCTATTGGTACACCCGGCCGGTTGAACTGGGGGCGCGAGTTGAAAAAATTGTCATTGCCAAAGGTGATGACTTTGGGACAGTCGTATC